>DAINZB010000044.1:0-7913 GCA_036749135.1 Candidatus Nanopelagicaceae bacterium
ACTCCTTGCAGATAATCCGTGAGATCTTCCGACATCTTCTTTGTTAATGTCGTAACAAGCACTCGTTCGTTCTTCGCAGCACGTTCATTAATCGAGAGAACAAGATCATCAATCTGGCCCTTAATCGGTTTCACGATAATCTTAGGATCAATCAATCCAGTTGGACGGATTACTTGTTCTACGACATCGCCTTGGACCTTCTCCATCTCATACTTTCCAGGAGTTGCCGAAAGGTAGATGGTCTGGCCCTTGCGGGTGAGGAACTCATCAAAACGAAGTGGTCGGTTGTCCATCGCACTAGGGAGGCGGAAACCATGTTCGACCAGAGTTCGCTTACGAGAGGCATCGCCCTCATGCATCGCTCCGATCTGTGGAACAGTCACATGTGACTCATCGATGACGACAAGAAAGTCCTCAGGGAAATAATCGAGCAGGCAGTTCGGAGCACTCCCTGCATCGCGGCCATCAATATGGCGGGAGTAGTTCTCAATTCCGGAGCAGAACCCCAATTGTCGAATCATCTCGATATCAAAGGTGGTTCGCATCCGAATGCGCTGTGCTTCGAGGAGTTTATTTTGTCGCTCGAAGTTATCGACCGCTTTCTCCATTTCCGCTTCAATTTCTGCAACAGCACGCTTCATCGTCTCCGGGCCAGCTGCGTAGTGGCTCGCTGGGAAGATATACATCTCGCTCTCATCATTGACGATCTCACCAGTTAATGGATGGAGCGTCATGATCTTCTCGATCTCATCACCAAACATCTCAATACGAACTGCGAGCTCTTCGTACATCGGGATAATTTCAACGGTATCGCCGCGCACTCGGAAGGTGCCACGTTCAAAGGCCATATCGTTTCGCTTGTATTGAATATCAACGAACTGTCGAAGCAAGGTGTTGCGATCGATCGAATCACCGACACGTAGGCGAATCATTCGATCGACATACTCCTGTGGAGTTCCAAGTCCGTAGATACAAGAGACCGTTGCAACAACAATCACGTCTCTGCGAGTCAATAGTGAGTTGGTTGCGCTGTGGCGTAGGCGTTCTACCTCAGCATTGACCGAAGAATCCTTCTCGATAAAAGTATCGGATTGCGGGACATATGCTTCTGGCTGGTAGTAGTCGTAATAGGAGACGAAGTACTCCACTGCATTATTGGGAAGCAATTCCCGAAATTCATTAGCCAGCTGTGCGGCGAGGGTCTTATTCGGTGCAAGGACGAGTGTTGGGCGTTGTAACTTCTCAATCAACCAGGCAGTCGTTGCAGATTTTCCAGTTCCGGTCGCACCGAGCAAAACAACATCCTGGTCTCCACGCTCAACCCGAGCAGCGATCTCTGCAATAGCAGTGGGTTGATCACCAGAAGGCACATAGTCGCTGATGACTTGGAATGGATGAGGTTTACGTTGGAGATCGGAGATCGCTCTCATTTCTCCGCCCGCGCACGTGGAAGGAGTGTGCCCTCCCACAACTCTTCGACGGCGCGCAAGAGTTGATCGGCATCTCCATCATTGACGATAACAGCATCGGAGACCAGAGCACGTTCCTCATCACTTGCTTGAGCAGACGCTCGCTTATCGAATTCATATCCCTTCATGCCACGGGCGATACACCGCTCACGACGGAGTTCGATGGGAGCTGAAATCGAGATGATGTATTCAAAGCGCTTCATTCCAGCGGTCTCCACAAGCAGGGGAATCTGATTCACAATCACAGCATCCGGCTTTGCTTCGCTCACGATCTGCTCAAAGGCCGCCTTTATCCGAGGATGAGTGATAGCCTCTAAATCTCTACGTGCATCGGGATCAGAGAAGATGATCTCGCCGAGCTTTGGACGGTCGAGTTGGCCATCACGGATAACGGCATCTCCGAAGCGCTCCACAATCTCATCAAAGGCGGGCTCTCCCCGCTCAACGACATCGCGCGCCAGTTGATCTGAATCAACGACGACTGCTCCAAGTGACTCCAAGAACTCCCCTGCCAATGACTTACCCGATCCAATTCCACCGGTGAGAGCAACGAGGAGCATTGCGCAACTCTATCGCCACTCGCTCGATTGAGAGTTCGCACGGGAAATGGAAAGGCCCCAACCGGTAACCCAGTCGGGGCCTTAACGCTATGGTGCTACTTACTCAGCGGCTGGAGCCTCTGGTGCGCTTTCAGATGTGACAACGGCGACCGCATCAGCGGCACGTGCCTCATCCTTCTGCTTCTTGTGAGCGAGGAAGCGAGCCTGTGCTTCTGCATACTGGCGCTCCCACTCTTCACGTTGTGCTTCAAAGCCTGGACGCCACTCTTGGGTCTCAGCATCAAAGCCTTCAGGGTAAATGAAGTTTCCTTCTGCATCGTAGCGAGCAGCCATTCCGTACTGAGTTGGATCGAATGCTTCGACCTCAACTTCGTGTCCTTCATTAGCCTGCTTCAATGAGAGTGAGATACGACGACGCTCGAGATCGATATCGATGATCTTTACGAAGAGTGAATCGCCAACCTGAACGACCTGCTCTGGGATCTCAACGTGGCGTTCTGCCAACTCAGAGATGTGAACGAGTCCTTCGATTCCTTCGAATACGCGAATAAATGCACCGAATGGAACGAGCTTGGTGACTTCACCAGGAACAACTTGGTTGATCGCATGAGTACGGGCAAATGCCTGCCATGGATCTTCCTGTGTCGCCTTGAGTGAGAGTGATACGCGCTCGCGCTCGAAATCAACTTCGAGAACTTCAACAGTTACTTCGTCGCCAACTTCGACAACTTCACTTGGATGATCAATGTGCTTCCATGAGAGCTCTGAGACGTGAACGAGACCGTCAACGCCACCGAGATCAACAAATGCACCGAAGTTCACGATAGATGAGACAACACCCTCGCGGACCTGACCCTTAGTGAGCTGGTTGAGGAATGTTGTGCGTGACTCTGACTGTGTCTGCTCGAGGTAGGCACGACGTGAGAGAACGACGTTGTTGCGATTCTTATCAAGTTCGATAATGCGGCATTCAACTTCCTTGCCGATGTATGGAGTGAGATCGCGTACGCGACGCATCTCAACGAGTGATGCTGGCAAGAAGCCACGGAGTCCGATGTCGACGATGAGTCCACCCTTGACGACCTCGATGACAGTTCCGGTGACGACTTCGTCGCGCTCCTTCTTGCCTTCGATCTCGCCCCAAGCACGCTCGTACTGAGCACGCTTCTTGGAGAGGATGAGACGACCTTCTTTATCTTCCTTTTGGAGAACGAGCGCTTCAATACGATCGCCAACTTTTACGAGCTCTGATGGGTCGATGTCATGGCGGATTGAAAGTTCACGAGAAGGGATAACGCCTTCTGTCTTGTAGCCGATATCGAGAAGAACTTCTTCGCGGTCTACCTGTACGACGAGACCTGAAACAAGGTCTCCGTCATTGAAATTTTTAATTGTGCCTTCGATTGCGGCGAGGAAATCTTCTGCTGAACCGATGTCGTTAATTGCGTGAGTGCTCAAGTTGCTCCGTAGGTGAATAGAAGTAGTAGGGATAGGACGGTCCACCCAGTTGGATACGGGGTGAGTCGCTAAGGGTACGCACCCTGGAAATCAGGGTCAAACCGCCGATTTCCCTCGAGAATCTTCATCCAGCGCCACGGTCTACTATGCGATCATGCGTGAATACCTGCGAATCCTTCAATATCCGGGGGCTCGTTCGATGATTCTCGCCTCTTTCCCCGCCAGATTGGCCTACGGAATGATCGGCCTCGGGCTCTATTTCAAGACGTATCACACGGTCCACTCGATCGCCTTTGCTGGTTTCGTTGCAGGCATTAACGGCATCGCCGGAGCGCTCACAACCAGTATTCGCTCCTCTCTCTTAGATCGCTTTGGCATGCGCATCCCACTTCGATTCTTCGTACCCGCATATGGCGCTTCGATCGTTGTTCTCAACTTTGTCAACGACAGATCTCTTCTTGTACTTGCATCACTCCTGTTGGGTATCTGCGCACCTCCTATCAATCTCTCAATTCGCCCATTATGGCGATCTATCGTTGAACCTCACGATATGCGCAAAGCTCTAGCGATCGACACTTCAGTAATGACAATAGCCACAGTTCTCGGACCTGTTGTGGTCACTTACCTTTCACTCTCTAACCACCCAGCTTCGGCACTTTTGACCTGCTCCGCTCTTATTCTGCTTGGCGGCCTCTCCTTATCTGCACTACCTATCACTAGAGCCTGGACGCCTGAAGTGAAATCGCCCTCCGACCAAAGTATTTTCAATGTACCTGGAATTCGCCTCTTAATGGTTGAGGGAATTCTTATCGGACTTGGTGCAGGAATATTCCAAATTGCTGTCCCCGCTTTCACGACAATTCGACATGTAGAACATCTCACGGGTGCCATCTTCTCGGTGATGAGTTGTGCATCCATTGTCGGTTCACTCCTCGCTGGAATAATTGGCAAAAAACTTACGCCACTCAACGCATTTATACGCAACTATTACATCTGGGTGATCGTCGGAATTCCTCTCTTCCTCACCACTCCAGGTTGGTCGTTGATGCTCGTTTCCGCTTTCATTGGTTTGTCGAATGGTGCACAACAGGTTTTTTACCTAGAAGTGATTGAGGCGGTCAGACCCAATGGCACATCGGCATCTGCCCTTGGCTGGATGTGGACCGTCGAAGGAAGTGCAGCTTCCGTAGGATCTTGGGTAGGTGGATCCATCTCCCAGACTGTCTCGCCACAATTCTGCTTCGGTATTACGAGCATCAGCGTGCTACTTGGATTAATCGTAGTTCGCCGTGGAAAGCATCTCTTGTTACAAGCGGATCGCTTTGGCCCTCGACCAGATTAATGCGCTGCTAGATCCCAGCTCTTCCCGATACCAATATTCACATCGAGCGGAAGTGTGAGCGCGACCGCTCCCTCCATGCCAGCTCGAACGATCTGCGTTAAAACTTCCTCTTCACCTTCTGCAACTTCAAAGATTAATTCATCATGAACTTGCAAGAGTAAGCGCGAAACCAACTTTGCTGAAGTCATCCTCTTGGCCACATCAAGCATTGCAACCTTCATGATGTCGGCCGCTGAACCTTGGATTGGGGCGTTGAGCGCCATTCGCTCTGCAACTTCACGCTGCTGACGATTCTCAGAATTGAGGTCCGGTAGATATCGGCGGCGCCCGAGAATGGTCTCGGTATAGCCCTTTTCGCGAGCTTCTTTAACGACGCTCTTCAGATAATCGCGAATTCCTCCAAAGCGATCAAAGTAATTACCCATGAGCGCTGCTGCCTCAGTCGGCGAAAGATTGAGTTGCTGCGAGAGCCCGAAAGCTGAGAGTCCATATGCCAGTCCATAGGACATCGCTTTAATCTGGCGCCTCATCTCCGGCGTCACTTCATTCGCTTTAACACCAAATACTTGAGATCCAACAGTTGTGTGAAGGTCTTCACCGCTCTTAAAGGCTGCAATCAAACCTTCATCCTTCGAAAGATGAGCCATGATGCGCATCTCGATCTGACTGTAATCCGCTGTCATCAATGAGGTGAATGGTTTTGCGGCAATAAAGCAATCGCGAATCTTGCGACCCTCCTCGGTGCGAACTGGAATGTTCTGAAGATTTGGTTCAGTAGATGAAAGTCGACCGGTGGCGGTAACAGTCTGTTGGAAGGTCGTATGGATTCTGTCGTCGCTTGCAATCGCGGTAAGGAGTCCATCGATAGTTGTGAGGAGCTTGGTCGTTTCACGAATTCGCAAGAGGTGAGCAAGTATTGGGTGTGCAGTTTTTGCAAAGAGGGTTTCTAGGCTCTCAGCATCTGTTGTATAGCCGGTCTTGATCTTCTTCGTCTTCGGAAGATTCAACTCATCAAAGAGAATGACCTGCAGTTGCTTAGGTGATCCAACATTAAATTCTCTACCCGCAATTGCGTGCGCTGCTGAAGTCTCTCGATCGATCTCTACTCTCAAGAAGCGAGCGAGCTCATCGAGTTTTGATCGATCCACGCAGATACCGGTGCGCTCCATCTTTGCTAGTTCGAGCATCGTCGGAATTTCCAGATCACTCAATAGCGATTCCATACTGCGATTAGCGATCTCTTCCCGCAGCGCTGGCACCAAGGCATAAATAACGGCGGCAAGGGTGCCATCAAAAGTTGTGAAGAGATCTTCGCCCTTCGACTCAACTGTCTGCTCGAGATAGCGTTCAGAGAGATCTTCGATCGCTAGGTTTCGACCGCCTGGATTTGCGAGATATGCAGCGAGTTCAGTATCGAAGACGATTCCTTCAATATCAACTCTGCGGCTGATCTCTTTGCCAGCATGTACCAATTTTGGCAGCGAAGGATTCACAAGCCACTTCCCTGTCAAAGGACCAGAAACGACATAGACCTCTGATTCACTGATGGCCACCGCATAACCGCTGATACCTTCACCATTGAAATCTGCAAAGAGCGCTATCGGCTCTGTGCGCTTCTGCAGTAACTTCTCTAATTCAGCGGCGGTGATTTCATGAGATGTCACCTGATCCATTTGGGTAGTTGTTGGTGCCTTTGCAGAATCGCTCGCTTCAACTCCCCCGCCGAGAACCTTTACCTTCTCTTTAATGGCCTTGATCTCGAGTTGGTCCATCAGCGAATTGATCTTTGGGTAGTCCACTCCACTCCATTCCAATTCCGTGACACTCGCACCAAAGGATAGGTCGTGGCGAAGTTGGGTGAGCTCACGATTCAACCGCACCTCTGCTAAATGACCTCGAAGTGATTCACCAACCTTCCCCTTGATCTCATCAGATTTCTCTAAGAGAAGATCGAGAGAGCCATACTCTTGAATCCATTTCGTCGCAGTCTTCTCGCCAACACCAGGAATAGATGGCAAGTTATCTGATGGGTCACCGCGAAGCGCTGCAAAATCTGGATACTGCGCAGGCGTCAATCCGTACTTCTCTTCGACCGCCGCCGGAGTCATCCGTGCTAAATCTGTCATTCCCTTTTTTGGGTAGAGGACTGTTATCTGATCATTCACGAGTTGGAATGAATCTCGATCCCCTGTGCAGATGAGTACTTCATACCCTTGCTCTGCGGCATGTGTAGAAATAGTGGCGATAATGTCATCTGCCTCAAAGCCCTCGATTGCAAAATGGCGAACTCCTAAGGCCGTAACCGCCTCATAGATATAAGACATCTGCGACTTGAACTCATCTGGAGTTGCACTTCTATTTGCCTTGTATTCCGGAAACTTTTCAGATCGGAATGTTTTGCGCGAAACGTCAAAGGCGGTAGCGATATGGGTTGGCTTCTCATCTTTGATGAGGTTGATCAGCATTGAGGTAAAGCCATATACGGCATTAGTCGCTTGTCCGGAGGAGGTAGAGAAGTTCTCAACTGGGAGCGCGTAGAAGGCGCGATAAGCCAGAGAGTGGCCATCTATGAGAAGGAGGCGTTTCTCTATCGGCACAGGGTGGAGTCTAGTTAGACTGAGCGCCATGACCGACTATCTAGAGATTATTCGTCAACGTGGCAGCGGAGCGCTCGATAAGAAGATGGGGATCGAAATTCTCGAAGCTTCTCCCCAGCGCTTGGTTGGACGAATGCCGGTCGAGGGAAATACTCAACCAGTCGGCCTCCTGCACGGTGGCGCAAATGTTGTGCTCGCCGAAAGCCTAGGATCTATTGGGACGCAACTCCATGCCGGCCCAGATCGTCGAATCGTTGGTGTTGATATCAACGCGACCCACCACAAATCCGCTACTTCGGGGTTTGTCACAGGTGTTGCGACCGCAGTTTCGCTCGGAAAGACCTTATGCGTCTACGAGATTGTTATAACAAATGAGGCAGGTGAGCGCACATGTACTTCGCGCATCACCTGCCTCATCTTGGCAGAACGTAAATAGCCCTACTTAATGTGCACCGGTTCCGAGGTATGCCTCGCGAACTGCTGGATC
>DAINZB010000044.1:8013-9676 GCA_036749135.1 Candidatus Nanopelagicaceae bacterium
GGGAAGAGTGTGTAGACCTTCTCAAGATCTTCTTGCATCTCACTCTTGCGCTCTTTGCGAGAGTACTTACCAATCTCAAGGTTTTCGAGAACGGTCATTCCAGGGAAGATTCCACGGCCTTCTGGAGATTGCGAGATTCCAAGGTTTACGCGCTCGTGCGCAGGAACCTTAGAGATATCTTCACCGTTGTAGATGATCTGACCGCTAGCGACTGGACGAAGTCCAGAGATAGTTTTCAAGGTTGTTGTCTTACCAGCACCATTGGCACCAATCAGGGTAACGATCTCACCTTCTTCAACGACAAAGGAGATTCCCTTAATCGCTTCGATCTTTCCATATTGGACGCGAAGGTCCTTGATTTCAAGACGCATCTGCTGGAGCTCCTAAGTACGCTTCGATAACCTTTGGATCATTCTGGACTTCTGACGGCGTTCCATCAGCAATCTTCTTTCCGAAATCGAGAACTGAAACTCGATCAGAGATTCCCATGATGAGGGACATATCGTGTTCGATAAGCAAGACGGTGTAACCCGCATCGCGAATCTTACGAATCGTCTCAGCGAGAGCGACCTTCTCAGCTGGATTAAAGCCTGCAGCAGGCTCATCCAAGAGAATGATCTCGGGCTCTGTTCCAAGTGCGCGGGCAATCTCCAAGCGGCGTTGATCGCCGTATGGGAGATTCTTTCCGAGCTGGTCAGAGCGGTGATCGATCCCCATGAACTGCAAGAGTTCGTGGGCGCGAGCACGACCCGCCTTCTCTTCACGACGAGCGCGTGGAGTTCCAAAGAGTGCGCCGATCAACCCTGACTTCTTATGAACATCCGTTGCAGTCATGACATTCTCGAGCGCAGTCATCTCGCCAAAGAGGCGAACGTTCTGGAAGGTTCGAGCGATTCCCTTTGAGGTAATGATGTTGCGCTTAAGGCCAACAACAGATGAGCCTTTGAAGGTGATATCACCAGATGTTGGGGTGTAGACGCCAGTGATCACGTTAAAGATTGTGGTCTTTCCCGCACCATTTGGACCGATCAATGCGCAGATCTCCCCACGGTTAACGTGGAAGTTGACTCCATCGAGCGCTTTCACGCCACCAAATTGCATGGTGACATTGTTGAGTTCAAGAATCTTCTCGCCGCTATTAGACATTCGAACCCTCCTTCTCTGCCTTGGCTTTCGCTCCCAATTTTTCACGCTTCTTTCGAGGCAGCAATCCATCTGGGCGAAGGTTCATAATGACGACGAGCGTTAATCCGAAGACCAACTGACGAGCATTGGAGATAAAGCGAATGCGCTCTGGAAGATAGGCAAGGAGTACTCCCCCGAGAACAACTCCCCAAATATTGCCCATACCACCAAAGACAACGCAGGCGAGGATGAGAACCGAAACGTTAAAGGTAAATTCGTTAGGAGCAACATATTGGGTCTTCGACGCGAAGATAACTCCAGCGGCACCGCCGATCGCCGCTCCAATTGAGAATGACCAGATCTTGTACTTAAGGATTGGCACACCCATCAAGATGGCGACATCTTCATCTTGGCGAATCGCTTCCCACGCACGACCGGGGCGACGCACTGTAAAGCGACGGACCATCCAGATCACGAGCAGGATCATGATGAGAACAACCCAGAAATATGAGTTTGAGTGTTCGATATCAAAGATCAA
>DAINZB010000045.1:0-2141 GCA_036749135.1 Candidatus Nanopelagicaceae bacterium
TGGAAGAACTGTTTCCTTATAGCTATCGCTCTGTTGGTTAAACCATTCGATACATGGTGCGCTGACAACGCGTGCATTTACGCCTTGCTCGGCAAGGATCTTCTGTGCTCCAACTGCGTACTGCACCTCAGATCCAGTTGCGATCAAAATGACATCAGGAGTGCCCTCGGAATCTTTGAGAATGTAAGCACCCTTTGAAACTCCTTCAGCGGATGCAAACTCAGTGCGATCGAGGACTGGGAGGTTCTGACGCGAAAGAATGAAACCAGCTGGCTTATGGCGAGTAATGACTTCACGCCAGGCAATCGCTGTCTCATTTGCATCCGCTGGGCGAATAACTGCAAGGTTTGGGATAGCGCGAAGTGAAGCGACGTGCTCAACCGGTTGGTGAGTTGGTCCATCTTCGCCGACACCGATCGAGTCGTGAGTCCAGACGAAGATAGATGGGATATCCATCAAAGCTGCAAGACGAACAGATCCGCGCATGTAATCAGAGAAGACAAGGAATGTTCCGCCGAAGGCCTTTGTGAGCCCGTGGAGAGCAATTCCATTGAGGATTGCACCCATTGCATGTTCGCGGATTCCAAAGTGGATGATGCGGCCATATGGGCTCGCATCCTTCATTGCAGAAGTTGTTGGCAAGAAGGAGTGGCCTTCTTCAATCGTGGTGTTATTTGATTCGCCGAGATCAGCAGAACCGCCCCAGAACTCCGGGAGAACCTTGGCAATCTCATTGATGATCTTTCCTGATGCTGCACGTGTTGCAACTTCCTTATCACTTCCGAATACTGGAAGCACCTTCTCCCAGCCAGCAGGAAGTTCACGCTTTTGCAGGCGTGCAAGGAGCGCGGTAGCGTCAGGATTTGCTGATGACCAGGTTGCAAACTCCTTCTCCCAGGCAGCGCGAGCACTTTGACCGCGATCGATCACCTTGCGAGCATGCGCAACGATCTCTTCTGGAGCGATAAAGGTTTCATCCGGGTTGAGTCCTAATTCAACCTTGGTCGCTGCAACTTCATCGAGGCCAAGTGCCGAACCGTGAGACTTCGATGTTCCGCGCGCCTTAGGAGCGGGCCAAGCAATAACTGTCTTAAGACGAATAATGGTTGGCGCATCAGTTGTAGATTCCGCCTTGACCATTGCCGCTTCAAGAGCATCGCGATCGACATTGCCATCGGCAAGAGCTGCAACTTCAATAACGTGCCAGCCATATGCGCGGTAGCGAGCAGAGACATCTTCTGTAAACGATACGTGAGTATCGCCTTCAATGGAGATGCGGTTGTCATCGTAGATAACTTTGAGATTTCCAAGTGCTTGAGTGCCAGCGAGTGAAGATGCCTCAGCGCTCATACCTTCTTGAAGATCGCCATCTGATGCGATAACCCAGATGTTGTGATCAAAGAGTGAGGTCTTACCCTCTGGATCAAGTAAGCCCTTCTCAAAACGAGCTGCCATCGCCATGCCGACTGCGGATGCGATTCCAGAACCTAACGGTCCGGTTGTAATTTCCACACCCTTGGTATGTCCATATTCAGGGTGCGCTGGTGTGAGCGAGCCTGCTGTGCGGAATGCTTTGAGATCATCGAGTGAGAGCCCATAACCGGAGAGGAAGAGTTGAATGTAAAGAGTAAGTGAGGAGTGACCACAGGAGAGTACGAAGCGATCGCGACCGAGCCATTCTGGATGTGATGGATCATGCTTTAAGAATCGCTGGAAGAGTGTGTATGCAACTGGAGCGAGTGACATCGCAGTTCCTGGGTGGCCATTGCCAACTTTTTGTACAGCATCTGCAGCGAGGGCACGAGAAATTGCAACTGCCTTATCGTCTTCTGCTGTCCATACTCCGCGATTTACCTGTGTCATGACTTCCCCTGTTATCTACTTAAGTGATGTTTTCTCTGAGGTATTCTTAAAAATCAATTTCGCTCGAGGATTCTTCCGCTGTAGGTGAGATTCCATATTCCAAGCCACACTAAATCAGCACCGAGTAAGTGGGCAGCAACGAGAGCTTCTGGCAATCCTGTGAAGTACTGGATGTAGCCGATCAACCCTTGGGCTAAGCATATTAAGAAAAAGAGCGTTGCTTTCTTGACTACAAATGAACGGTGAGCAACATCTTCGGTTGTACGCATGAGTAACAA
>DAINZB010000045.1:2241-9323 GCA_036749135.1 Candidatus Nanopelagicaceae bacterium
CGGAGAGAGAGCGATGCGGCGAGCAGAACGATAGAGAGCAAGAAGTGTGCGCCGACTGTGGCTGGATTGAGATGGGTGAGAACGGTGATGCCGCCCAGAACAATCTGAACGATGACGCCCGCGATCTGAGCAAGAGCAAGGAGAGTGATTGCACGTCGCTCGTGGCCTTCTGGGTATTGCTTGCGCCATCGAAGCACTCCGCCGACCGCTGCGAGGATGGAGAGGATGAGGACGAAGGTAAGGAGGCGATTGCCGAACTCAATCCATGAATGGAGCGTTCCTTGGGCTTGGTGGGGAACCGGTGTGTAGGAACCAGGTGTGCATTGCGGCCAGGTCGGGCAGCCGAGCCCAGATCCCGTGAGTCGAACTGCACCGCCGGTCACGATGATTCCAGCTTGGAAGGTGACGAGGGCGGTATAGATGAACTTCTTCACGGACGCCATGCGCCAAGCCTAGTCAGGCGGGGAGGAGGGGGGAGAATTTCGATTGGCAATTGGTGGTGAATTACGCAACACTTCTGTTGTGAAAAAGAACGAGCCTGATGAGCGTACGCGCGACTTGGTTGCTCGGGCTATCCTCGAAGGCGGACCAGCCAGCGCTGCCCTCCTCGCTGAGAAGCTCGCGATTACTCCAGCTGGAATTCGCCGCCATCTCGACTCGCTAATCGCTGAAGGAATTCTGACCTCACGCGACCCCTACCAAAGTGAAGTCCCTGGGGGACGTGGACGACCAGCCAAAGTCTTCTTGATGACAGATCATGGTCGGGAGAAATTTGAACACTCCTACGATGATCTCGCAGTATCTGCACTTAAATTTATTGCGGCACAGAGTGCCGATGGCTCCGTGAAGGCATTCGCCGATCAACGAGCCGCTGAGATTGAGAATCGAGCGAAGGCTTCAGTAGATCTGGCAGAAGGAATTTCAGCAAAGAGCAAGGTCCTTGCAGAATTTCTCTCTCGTGAAGGATATGCATCAACCGTCTCTTCGACTCCGATCGGCGAGCAACTCTGTCAACACCATTGCCCAGTTGCACATGTCGCATCAGCTTTTCCCGAACTCTGTGAGGCTGAGACTCAATCACTTTCTCGCTTACTCGGAACGCACGTTCAACGGTTAGCAACGATCGCTCATGGCGATGGCGTCTGCACAACTTTTATTCCTCATACTCAAGAGAACCACAATGAAAAATCAACCATAGGAGCAGGCGCATGAGCAGTGATCTAACAGCTCGTATCGAAATGGCGAACCCAGAACTTGAGGGTATCGGCAATTATGAATACGGATGGTCCGATAAGGATGTCGCCGGCGATACTGCAAAGCGTGGCCTCAATGAAGATGTCGTGCGTGATATCTCATCAAAGAAGAGTGAACCTCAATGGATGCTCGATCTTCGCCTCAAGGGTCTCGCGCTCTTTGATAAGAAGCCAATGCCTACTTGGGGATCTGACCTCACAGGCATCTTCTTCGACACCATTAAGTATTTTGTGCGCTCAACGGAGAAGCAGGCAACTTCATGGGAAGACCTTCCTGAAGATATTAAGAATACTTATGACCGACTTGGTATTCCCGATGCTGAGAAGAACCGTCTCGTAGCAGGAGTCGCCGCACAGTATGAATCAGAGGTTGTTTATCACTCTATCCGTGAAGATCTCGAGAAGCTTGGCGTCATCTTCGTGGATACGGACAGCGGTCTGCGCGAGCATGAAGAACTCTTCAAGGAGTACTTCGGAACTGTTATTCCTGTAGGCGACAATAAATTTGCTGCGCTCAATACCTCAGTGTGGTCTGGTGGATCATTTATCTATGTTCCTAAGGGCGTGCATGTAGATATTCCACTTCAGGCTTACTTCCGTATCAACACCGAGAATATGGGTCAGTTCGAACGTACCTTGATCATCGCTGATGAAGGCTCATATGTTCACTATGTAGAAGGTTGCACAGCACCTATCTACTCATCAGATTCTCTTCACTCTGCAGTCGTTGAAATCATCGTGAAGAAGAACGCTCGAGTTCGTTATACAACTATTCAGAACTGGTCGAACAACGTTTATAACTTGGTCACCAAGCGCGCTACCTGTGCGGAAGGCGCAACAATGGAGTGGATCGATGGAAATATCGGTTCTAAGGTCACGATGAAGTATCCAGCGGTTTTTCTTATGGGAGAGCATGCAAAGGGCGAGACGCTCTCTATTGCATTTGCTGGTGAAGGCCAGCATCAAGATGCTGGTTCAAAGATGGTGCACGCAGCACCACACACTTCGTCAACGATCATCTCCAAATCTGTAGCTCGCGGTGGTGGACGTACCTCATACCGTGGACTTGTTCAGGTACTCGAAGGCGCTCATCATTCAAAGTCAACGGTGAAGTGCGATGCGTTACTAGTCGACACAATCTCACGTTCAGATACCTATCCATATGTTGATATTCGTGAAGATGATGTCTCTATGGGTCACGAGGCGACAGTCTCAAAGATCTCTGACGATCAACTCTTCTACTTAATGTCTCGCGGCCTCTCCGAAGATGAAGCGATGGCGATGATCGTTCGTGGCTTTATCGAGCCGATCGCTCGTGAACTTCCTATGGAATATGCATTGGAGCTCAATCGTTTGATCGAACTTCAAATGGAAGGTGCTGTTGGTTAATGAGCACATTGACGACGAATTACCTCACACCGACGGGTCGAGAAGAGGCGTGGCGATTCACGCCGCTTAATCGACTTAAAGGGCTACACGATCTCTCTGTCTCAGTAGCAGATCGCATCTCTCTTTCAGCTCGAGAATTGCCTTCCGGCGTTACCTATGTGACCCACCCGGCACGCGAAACACCAGCACATTCCCAGAGTGATGATCTCGTGGTCGCTCGTGTTCGTGAAGCTTCATCGAATGTCTCGGTGCTTTCGATTCCTGCCGATCTCGTAGTAGCTGAGCCAATCTTCCTTGGACGCACATCGGGTAATGGCGAGCCAGAGGCATCCCGAACTGTTATTCGTGCCGGTAACCATTCACGGTCAACAGTTGTTGTCGAAAATATTGGTACTGGAACGTTTGCCGAAGAGATTGAGATCATTCTTGAACCTGGTGCAAACCTGACCTTCATCACACTTCAAGAGTGGTCGAATGATGCCGTTCACCTCGGTCGCCATCATGCCGTTATCGGTCGAGATGCTTCTTTCACATCTGTCGTTGTGACTGTTGGCGGTTCACTTGTACGGCTCCTTCCGACCGTTGAATATGCCGGTCCTGGATCAAGTGCAGAGATGTTTGGCTTGTACTTTGCAACAACTGGTCAACATCTTGAACACCGCATCCATGTTGATCACAATGTCGGTCATGCAAAGTCTCGCGTGAACTACAAGGGAGCGCTCTCTGGTGATGGTGCCCGCACCGTTTGGATCGGAGATGTCTTCATCCGTGCCGCTGCAGAAGGCACTGATACCTACGAACTCAATCGCAACCTACTTCTCTCCGATGGTGCTCGTGCAGATTCTGTACCAAATCTGGAGATCGAAACTGGAGAGATCGTGGGGGCTGGCCACGCGTCAACAACTGGTCGCTTCGATGATGAACAACTCTTCTACTTAGAGTCTCGCGGAATCCCAGAGGCTGATGCGAAACGCCTTGTTATCCGTGGCTTCTTCTTAGAGATTCTCTCGAAGATCGGTATCGAATCTGTGGAAGAGCGCATTATGAATCGAATTGATGCTGAGCTAGCGCAGGTGGAGATCGCATGACAACCCTCAAGCTCAGTGACCTCACACCAGGAAAGCCCAAGAAGATTGATATCGACGGCGCCCCGGTCTGTGTAGCCCGAATTGGCGATGAAGTATTTGCCATTGGCGATACCTGTTCGCATTCAGATGCATCCCTCTCTGAAGGAGATATCACTGACTACCGGATTGAATGTTGGCTTCATGGTGCGGAGTTCGATCTGCGCACCGGAGAAGCGCTAACACCGCCTGCCGTTACTCCTGTTGCTCGCTACCAGGTGAACCAGAGCGGCGATGAGATCACCATTGAAAAGACCCCATTAGAGAATTCCAAGTAGAGAGTAGATACGGAAACAATCATGAGCACACTCGTTATCAAGAACTTGCAGGTATCTGTTGATACTGAAGATGGCGCAAAAGAGATTCTGCGCGGAGTAGATCTCACCATCAACTCAGGGGAGACGCACGCGATTATGGGACCTAATGGTTCGGGCAAGTCGACTCTTGCGTACTCAATCGCCGGACATCCGAAGTACACCATCACAGGTGGATCAGTAACGCTCGATGGCGCCGATGTCTTGGCTATGTCAGTCGATGAACGTGCAAAGGCCGGACTCTTCCTCGCAATGCAATATCCCGTTGAAGTTCCAGGAGTTTCCGTCTCTAACTTCCTACGCACATCAGTAACTGCGATCCGTGGCGAAGCGCCAAAGGTTCGTACCTGGGTCGGCGAAGTAAAGGAAGCGATGGCGGCTTTGAGCATGGATCCGGCTTTTGCTGAGCGCAACGTCAATGAAGGTTTCTCGGGTGGCGAGAAGAAGCGCCACGAGATTTTGCAGATGGAGCTCCTTAAGCCAAAGATTGCAATCCTCGATGAGACAGATTCTGGTCTCGATGTCGACGCACTTCGAATCGTCTCTGAAGGTGTCAATCGCATCAAAGATGGCAGCGATCTCGGAGTCATGTTGATTACCCACTACACCCGCATTCTCCGCTACATCAAGCCAGATTTCGTACACGTCTTTGCTGCTGGTCGTATTGTGGAAGCTGGCGGCCCAGAACTCGCTAACAAGCTCGAAGAGAATGGCTACGCAGAGTACGTCACTGCATAATCATGACTCTCCTGGACGTTGCAGCACTTAAGCGGGACTTTCCTATCTTCGAAAAGGAGATGAGAAATGGCTCCCGCCTGATCTATTTAGATTCGGGTGCAACGAGCCAGAAACCACTGCAAGTCTTAGATGCCGAACGAGATTTCTACACTCGCCATAATGCAGCGGTCCATCGTGGTTCTCATCTTCTGGCAGAAGAGGCATCTGCTGCCTACGAAGGTGCTCGCGAGACTCTCGCTGCCTTTATCGGTGCTCAGGTTGATGAACTGGTCTTTACTAAGAGCGCAACGGAATCTCTCAATATCATCGCTTACTCATTTAGCAATACGAATTCTGGAAGATTTGCTCTCGCACCTGGTGATGAAATATTGGTCTCTGAGATGGAGCACCATGCCAATCTCATCCCTTGGCAGCAATTAGCCAAGCGATCAGGGGCGACGCTTAAGTGGCTTCAGGTTACTGAGGATGGACGTCTCGATCTCTCTCAGCTCGATTTGGCGATCAATAATCGTACAAAGATTGTTGCGATCACTCATCAATCAAATGTACTCGGAACGATCAATCCGTTGGAGGAGATCGTTGCGCGGGCACATTCGGTTGGGGCACTCGTTGTTCTCGATGCCTGCCAATCCGCACCACATTTCACAATCAATGTGCAGGAATTGGGCGTGGATTTCTTAGCCTTCTCTGGACACAAGGCTCTTGGGCCAACCGGTATTGGAATCTTCTGGGGTCGTGCCGAATTATTGGCAGAGATGGAGCCCTTTCTCTACGGCGGATCGATGATTGAAACGGTCACAATGGAGAGCGCCACCTGGGCACCCGCACCCCGCAAATTTGAGGCAGGTGTGCCGAATATGGCACAGGCAGTTGGTTTAGCTGCGGCCATTGACTACTTATCGAAGATTGGCATGGATCGAATCCAGTCTCATGAGGAAGAGCTCACACACTATGCATTAGAGCAGATGCAGGCGATTAAAGGTCTTCGGATCTTTGGTCCGCTCGATATGCGCAATCGCGGGGGAGTGATCTCCTTCGCTCTCGATCAGATACATCCTCATGATGCTGGACAAGTTTTGGATCAATATGGGATTGCGGTGCGCACTGGCCACCATTGCGCGTGGCCGTTGATGAGAAAGTATGGTGTCGCTGGCACAACTCGTGCTTCGTTCTATCTATACAACGATCGTTCAGATGTCGATGCTCTCATTGAGGGAATTCTTGCAACCCAGAAATATTTTAAGGTGAACTAATGGAACTTGATTCGCTCTATCAAGAGGTCATTCTTGATCATTACAAGCATCCGTTGCATAAAGGACTTTCAGAAGATAAGACGGTACAGGTTCACCATGTGAATCCAAGTTGTGGCGACGAGATTACTCTCAATCTTCAATTAGATGGTGATCGGGTCAGCGATGTGACATGGGATGGTGTTGGTTGCTCAATCTCACAAGCCTCATCATCCATCATGAGCGACCTCGTTCATGGCAAGACCCTCAGCGAGGCCTTTCTCATTCTCGATTCTTTTTCCGAGCTCATGGCGAGTAAGGGAGCGCTCTCTGGGGATGAAGAGATCCTCGAAGATGGAGTCGCGCTTGCTGGAGTTTCGAAGTTCCCAGCGAGAGTAAAGTGTGCCCTCTTGGGTTGGATGGCATTTAAAGATGCAGCACTACAAGGAAGAGATGGGGCAAAGAAATGAGCGAACTCGCATCGATCGATGATGTCACTGAGGCCATGAAGGATGTGATTGATCCAGAACTTGGTATCAATGTTATCGATCTTGGCCTTGTCTATGACATGCAAGTCGACCCTAGCAATATCGTTGTCTTAGATATGACCCTCACCTCTGCGGCATGCCCGCTGCAAGATGTCATTGAAGATCAGACTCGATCCGTACTCCAGGATCTCGCTGCCGATGTAAAGATCAACTGGGTCTGGATGCCACCATGGGGACCTAACCGAATCTCTGATGATGGCCGCGAGCAACTGCGCTCGATTGGCTTTAACGTTTAACTTTCTTAAGGGAGCTTTACCGTGTCAATGCATAGCAATAGGATGGCGATGCGTTCGCTTACCCAGGATCAGTCGGTAAAGAACCAGAAGCTCAAAGCGGGGACTTTTAAGAGAATCCTGACATTTGCAGTTCCTCATAAAGGGGAATTGGCGCTCTTTCTCCTGATAGTCGTCATCGACTCTTCCCTTGTTGTAGCAACTCCACTGTTGCTGCGAACTCTGATTGATAAAGGCGTTGTTCCACACAATGG
>DAINZB010000046.1:0-5035 GCA_036749135.1 Candidatus Nanopelagicaceae bacterium
AGGGGTTCGAATCCCTTCAAGCGCACCAGATTATCAACGCTAGGTCTCGCTAATACCCCCCATGAACAACCTCAAATTTGTGGATTCTTCCCTCCTCGTTCACATTGACTCTATTCCGAGTCCATAAATAGGCAGTTTGATCCTCTTATGACTACCATCATGAACTCTCTATCCCGCACCTTCCACGCGCTGAACCGTGTAACCCGTTTAGCGCTCATTGCAGTTGTCGCCGCCGCTTTGGTGCTCGGCGTATCAACATTCTCACCAGTCGCTACCGCAGCCACAAAGGCTAAGCCTGTCGCAACGGTTGACTCTGGCCTACCTAAGGCAAAGCACGTTTGGTACATCATCATGGAGAACAAGTCATTTGATGCCACCTTTACTGGCTTAAATAACAACACATATCTTTGGAAGACTCTTCCATCACAGGGCACACTTTTGACCAACTATTACGGAACTGGTCACTACAGCCAAGATAATTACACCGCGCTAGTTTCAGGTCAATCACCACTGTATGACCAGCAGCTCGATAGCCCAACATATAAGGATGCAGCGGGCGCAGTTATCACCGATAAGACTGATCCGAACTACGGGCAGTTCAAGGCCGCTGGCGATCCTTACACACTTCAGGGTTCGGTTTATCCATCATCCGTACAAACGATCTTTAACCAGCTCTCGGCAGCAAATGTCAGCTGGAAGTCATACGGCCAGGATCTTGGATACCAGGATGCTTCAGGACCAGCTCACTCAGTAACTTCATGCGGAGCACCAGGAACTGATCCAACAAATTCCCCAGTTCCAAACCCAGGTGGAGCAAATGCTTCAGATCAATATGTTGCGAAGCACTATCCATTGCCTTGGTTCCACTCAATCATCGATAACGCAAGCACAATGTGCGACTCAAAGCACGCTGCGAGCCTCTTCGATAAGACCAACGGTCTCTACGCAGATCTGCAGAGCGAAGCAACAACACCAGCCTTCTCTTGGATCTCACCAAATAACTGCTCAGATGCTCACGATGCAGTGTGCTACGGAAATAACTTGTCAGGTGGTTGGATCGATCCAAACACACCAGCAGCGCCAATCAACTACACAGGCGGCCTCTACGCTGGCGACTTGTTCCTCAAGCACATCATCCCTGAAATCATGGCCTCACCTGCATACAAGGACAATGGCTTGATCATCGTCTCATTCGATGAAGGATTCCCTGCATACTCCTTCACAGGTAATAGCTTCCAGGATTCTGCTGCGCCTGCAACAGTCGCTGCTTCACTCGCTGCAGACTCTGCCGGTGAAAACCTCAACGGTAAGAATGTGAACTTCGAGCCAACAGGTCCAAATGCAATCGTTAAGACAGATGCATCAGGAAACCAGCTCTACCCAGGACCAGGATTCAATGCCTTCGTCGATCGCGATCCATCAGTACCAGGAATCGTGATGGGTGGTGCAAGCCCAATCCCTGCAGCTCGTACAGACAAGGCCGCATCTGCTGACGGAAGCTCGTCGTACATCACTGACAACTCGATCTCATCTGCAGATCTTGGTCGCACAGTAACTGGAACAAATATTCCAGATGGCGCAACTGTCGGAGCTGTATATAACCTCCCATCATGGGCATCACTACCTAAGACATCAACGTCAACCTGTCCAACAGCGTGTGCTGTCTCTGGTTCATTCCAGCTCTTCGTCAATGGAGTGCCGACTGCACCAACCGGTCCAGTCTCTGGAATCACTCTAGGAGCTCGCACTGCTGCAACAGATCCAATGTTTGATGCCACGCACGCAACACTCGGTGGCGGAGACGTTGGAATGGTCTTGATCTCAAAGTTCAATGCACCAGGAACTACAGTTCCAACTTTCTATAACCACTACAGCTTCTTGCGTACTCTCGAAGATCTCTTCGGTGTCGCAAAGGCATCACCTGGTCTCGATGGCAAGGGTCACCTTGGCTTCGCGGCACAGGCTGGTTTGAAGCCATTCGGAAGCGATGTCTTCAATAAGAAGTAGTCGCGCAGCCGCTGCGATTGTCGCAATCGCGCTCGTCGGGATCATTTTCCCGGCGGGCGCTTTTGCCACTCCTACGCCAGCTGCGCCCACAGTTATCAGTGCTAGCCAGGCACACCCAGTCCTGGCGATCCCAGGTGATTTTGTGAATGTCACTCTCAAGACGGGCGTGACACAAGTTCAAATTCTTGGTCCAAAGGTTCCTCAGATCAGTGCTGATGCGCTACCTGGCGAATTTGTCTTCACCTTCACCCAGAAGCGTGGATCGACGGTGATTGATGTGCGCGACTTTGGGATTCTTGATGGTAATGCTGCCCTTATTCGTCCTGTGAAGTTCGACGATGGCAGCAAGCGGTTTACGCTCAAGGCTGGTCAAAAGCGGACGGTTCACTTAACTGAGGTAATGGCTGTGGGAACTGGAACTCTCCGGTGGGCGCCACTTAATCACTACGTGGCAGATTGGCAGTTCGTCGAAGAGACGGCGTGATGCCCGAATTACTTAACACACTGACACTTCTGATAGAAGTGTGATGATTGGTTGACACATAAATTCGAATTTCACTCCACGAAGAAGCCGTAGCGAGACCGCATGAAATATCGAGAATCAAGTAGTCTCGGACTACGGATCAGAAGGTTAGGGGTTCGAATCCCTTCAAGCGCACCCTACTTTAAAACTTAATCTTCCCCGCTGGCTTAACATCGACGGTGCTATCAGGTAGTTCGTAATTGGCACATGATCGATTGAGCTCGGCAACAATAAATTCGGCTGGAATTACTGTGTTACCCCAAGAATCATCCATTGTGGTGTGAGCATCTTCAACGAGTGTGACATCAAGACCGCGTTCAATAGCGGAGTGGATTGTGTGGCGAACGCAGTAGTTTGTCTGGGCGCCGGTGACCACCAAATGGCCGACCTTTAACTCTTCCAGAACATCCTCTAGATCTGTCTCTTCGAAAGAGCTGCGCCACAGTTTATGGATGATCTTCTCCTGAGCAGTAGGTTTTAACTCAGGAACTATCTGCCAATACTCACTATCAATGGGCATGTCATCCTCAGAATGCTGAACCCAGATGACATCAGTCTTACTATCGCGAGCCTTCTCAACCAATGTTGAGATTCTTGAGACGACCTCATTACGATTCTTAGAATAATCCACGACCCCGTTCTGAACATCGATAACGATGAGGGCCGTATTAGGGCGATCTGGATATGCGCTCATGCCTCTATTCTATCGAGAGTCTGACGAGTAGACTCTCCTTCATGCTTGCCCGATTGACTCAAACTTTATGAGCAAAAATTTGAAGGTTGCTGTTATTGGCGGCGGGCAGTTTGCAGCCTCATTCATTCATCTCTTCCAAGCGCACCCAATGGTTGCGGAAGTGGGATTAGTTGAACTCGATCCTCAACGATTGCAGGCCACGGCCTCTAAATTCTCGATCACGAGCATCTTCTCTTCGCTTGAAGAACTCTGGCGCAGTGATTTCAATGCTGTCGCGATCTTTACGCCACGGTGGACCCACGCTGAGATTGCGCTAGCAGCGCTAAAGAATGGCCGCCACGTGTACACGGCAGTACCGATGGGAATCACTGAATCCGAGATTTTTGCGCTCAAGATCGCTGCAGATCAGACACGACTCACCTTTTTCATGGCAGAGACAAGTTATTACTACCCAGCTGTTGTTTATGCTCGTAAGAAATTCCAGAGTGGTGAGCTCGGTGCATTCGTTTATGGTGAAGGTGAATACCTCCACGATATGTCCCATGGTTTTGTCGATGCATTTGCAGCGAATGGCGGGGACGCATGGAAGGCCAGTGCCAGCTTCCCACCAATGCTCTACTCCACGCACTCCGTAAGCACGATTCTCTCTATCACTGGGGCTCGTGCGACTTCTGTTACAGCACTTGGCATGAAAGATAGCGCTGCGGATGGAATCTTCGATTCAAAGGTGAGCATGTGGGGGAACGACCAGAGTAATCAGATCGCACTCATGCGAACTAGCGATGGTGGCGTGATGCGAATCGCTGAGCTTCGACGAGTAGGAACCGCCCCACTTGAACCAACTGTACG
Source organism: Candidatus Nanopelagicaceae bacterium (assembly GCA_036749135.1). Lineage (GTDB taxonomy): Bacteria > Actinomycetota > Actinomycetes > Nanopelagicales > Nanopelagicaceae > PALSA-747. The sequence goes on from DAINZB010000046.1 coordinate 4,074, forward strand.
TATGAGCATCTTCGGTACCGAAGGATCATTTGAACAACAAGTTGGTTATGCATCATGGGCCAATAAAGAGAGCTTCTCCATTGTCACAGATGAGATCAATACCTTCTCTGATGTCGAAAATCCTCATTCACTTGAGCCTGGCTATGTATCGGCGAATCTCTGGGATGGTGGCTTTGCCAAGGTCCACGACCGTTCTCAGCTCCCGGCGGCGTTCAAGGGACTCTCTAATGGCCATGGTGGATCACACCAATTTATGGTCGATGACTTTGTTATGGATGCTGTTGGGGAACGTCCTGCACCTATGAATATCGATGACGCGATTCGCTTCACACTTCCTGGAATACTCGCTCATCAGTCAGCGACTTCAGGCGGAGTAACTCTTGAAATCAAATATTCGTGACTGTTAAGGCGAAAAGCCCCGGCCACTTCAGACTTCTGATCACGCTGGCTGCAATGACGATGTTCACAGCCATGTGTACTGATATCTACCTTCCAGGATTCCCACTCGTTGCGCAATCGCTCCATGTGCAGATGGTGGATCTACAGCTGACATTCACCTCTTTCACCTTTGGTGTTGGATTCGGACAACTCTTCTATGGACCGATATCAGATCGATTTGGTCGAAAGAATCCAGCAATCTTTGGTTTGATCCTCTTCATCGTTGCCTCTGTCTTATGTGCCACTGCAACTTCTTTATCTGCCTTAATCTTTTATAGATTTCTCCAAGCGCTCGGCGGCGCAGCGGGCATGGTGATCTCTCGTGCGATTGTTCGAGACCGTCTCAGTGGTGTTGAGATGGCGAAGATGATGTCTGCCATGGGAATGATCTTTGTCTTCTCGCCAGCAGCAGCGCCATCAATCGGAGCACTTATATTGCATTGGGCCAGATGGCCTTGGTTATTCCTTGCACTTGCAATCTTTGGTGCGATTGTTCTTATTGGGGTTGTCGGGCTTGAAGAGAG
>DAINZB010000046.1:5135-9289 GCA_036749135.1 Candidatus Nanopelagicaceae bacterium
GCGATTCATGGCGATGTGGTCGCCAAGATGGGCTTTGCCGTAGCGATAGGAGCCGCCATCTCCTTTATTCAGGTTCGCAGAATTAAGGTCTCAATAGATGAGTGACGTTATAAAGGTCGAAATTTTTGATGAGCGGCGCTGCCTACTTGGCGAAGGACCGATTTCATATGGTGATAAAAATAATTCCATTAGCTGGGTTGATATTTTAAATAAGAGGGTTTACTCACGAACGATTGATACTGGGATCACCGAAGAACTCCAAACCGATGATGACGTCTCCTTTGTTATTCCTCGAACTGACGGTGGTTTTATTTTAGGGACTACGTATGGCCCCGTCAGTGCAGGACCAGATCTTAAGATCCCCATTCTTAATCATGAGGGTCCTCATGCCATGCGCTTTAATGATGCCAAAGTTTCACCAGATGGAGATCTCTGGTTCGGGACTATGAGCTATGAAGAATTGCCAGAAGTTTCCGGTCTCTACTGTCTACGCAGCGATGACCTAACCATCTCTAAAAAATTGTCCCAAGTCAGTATTAGTAATGGAACCGTATGGAGTAGCGATAAATCCACGATGTATTTCATCGATAGCCCGACTCGTTCTATCTGGGTATTCAACTACGACGGTGAAGATATCTCAGATAAACGGTTAGGAATTCGATTTCCTGATGAGTTTGGATTCCCTGATGGCATGACAATCGATGCTGAAGGCGGTTTATGGGTTGCCTTTTGGATGGGCAGTGCTGTTCGACGCTTTGATCCAGCAAATGACTTCGCTCTTACTGCAACTGTTGTGACTCCATCAAAACGAACGACATCGTGCGTATTTGGTGGTGAGAATCTCGATCAATTGATCATCACATCTTCTCACTCTGACGATCCGCAAGAGCCCCATGAGGCAGGAATGACCTTCATTTGTACGCCTGGCTTCGTAGGTCTTCCTACTGAGCCCTTCAAGGTAGGTACTTACAACTAATTCTCAGGTAATTCCTCTTAACCAGGTCTATGCAAGGGGCAATGGGAGTGTGAGAATAAATGGGTGAGGCACCGCTCCATCATCATTCTCGCTGCCGTAACTCTTCTCTGCACCGGCCAAGCGCTCGCAAGCGATGCCACTTCTCCCTTAGCTGGTTATCAATTCTCTGCCCTCATAGATGGCCCAGTCCCGGATTCGCTTCAAACAACTTTAAGTGGAGCGGCAACAGATTTACCAAAGCCCTATAAGGATCGTTGCCACGTTCAGCAGAACCTCACTTCGACAACCTCATCCTGTCTCTACGGAAATCTCTCATCAAAGACCACTATCGTTCTTTTCGGCGATTCTCATGCACTCAGCTGGTTTCCGGCAATTGAAAAGTTGGCGATAGCTAAGAAGTGGCGTCTTCTCTCACTCACTATGTCTTCGTGTTGGCCTGCATCAATTCCGGCTTGGAATCCATCAACCAATATCTTGATGACAAATTGCGCAATCTGGCGACAGAGCGCGTTGGCACAGATCGCAAAGGTCAAGCCATATATCACCTTTGTGACCGGCACACGAGGCTTCGCAACAATAGATGCATCGGGGAATGTCCTTGGTGGGGATGCAAAGACAAGCGCGTGGAAATTGGGCATGGCAGTGACTTTAAAAGCGGTAAAAAAGGCTTCAAAGAACACAATCTTTATCAGTGATACACCGATCTCAACGTCAAGCTTTCCGGATTGCCTCTTAAATTCGCTCGATAGCGTGCAAAATTGTGCCACTCCTGTTTCAACGGCTATTGATACCGACTGGCTGACTGTAGAACGCGATCTTGCTTCGTCCACGAATGTAACGTGGGTTAATCCGACAGAATGGATATGTAATACCGATCCATGCAGCCCCATCTCCGATGGCGCGCTAATCTATCGCGACGGCGGACACCTCACTGCGACATTTGCTGTGCAGCTCGAAAAACCCCTCTGGGCAGAGATATCTGGTTCGCTGAACTAACTGTTATTCAGTTGGATAAGTAACACCGATCTGGGCTCGAACTGCATCCATTACCCGCATAATCTCGACGCTCTCGCGCAAGCTCATGACTGGGCTCTCAGTAAGTCCTTCAGCAATGCATTCTTCAACGTGAATCGCTTGATATTGGCGACCTTGGCCATTGATCTTCTCGTTGTAGGTTTTGATGACTTCACCATTGCGGTTAAAGACACGGAATGAGGTCTGCCCGTAGAAAGATCCATCAATTTCGATTCTTCCCAGCGAGCCAATAATTGTTGCCGTAACGGGACCGGCACCTAAGAACGATGTGGTCATCGTTGCCTGCTGACCCCCTGCATATTCAAAGATCATGGATGTGGTTCCATCAACTTTTTCACTTGTGATCTTTGCCTTTGCGGTGATTGCTTGCGGGTTACCAAAGATGCGATGAGCTAGTGAAATCGGATAGATACCAAGATCAAGGAGAGCTCCACCACCAAGTTCACGCTCGACCAATCGTGGGACATGTGTGAGAGCTTGGGAATGGTCTGCAATTAAGAGTTCGATCTCCCCGAGTGATCCTGAATTAATAACATCAAAGATTGCATTCATAGATGGCAGGAATCTTGTCCACATCGCTTCCATCACGAGGAGTTTCTTTGATTGAGCAAGGGCGTAGATCTCTTGCGCCTCACTAGCATTAATTGTGAATGGCTTCTCTAAGAGAATGTGCTTACCTGCGTTGAGAGCTAAGAGTGCATCGCGCTTATGTAATGGGTGAATTGTTGAGATGTAGACGATATCAACCTCTGGATCGTTGACGAGCGTCTCGTATCCTTGATGGCGGTTAGGAATTCCAAATTTATCGGCAAACTCATTTGCCTTCGCATAATCTCGTGCGCCAATTGCCTGAATCTTCAATCCAGCAATCTGAAAATCTTCAGCTACTGCTGTTGCAATTCCTCCGGCACTTAGAAAGCCCCATCTAAATTCTCTGCTCATGCGGCGAATCTATCAGGGCTAGATTCCACCAGCCCTGAGAACGCGAAATTCTTACTTACCCTTTTGAAGCCTTCTTCTCTTGCTTTGCAGCGCGCTTCTCTTTGAGGGAGAGCTTTGGCTCCTTCTTGGTATTTGCATTGCCCTTTTGTTCTTTGTTAGCCATTTTCTGAGCCTTTCCTGTGGATATCCACGATTACTGTGTTCTCAATAATAGTCGCTTGTCCTTCCTTTAGACTGCTCCTATGAATAAAACAATGAGCACGTCAATCGCAGCAACAACTCTCGCACTTGGACTTGTCCTTGGAAACTCTGCTCAGGCGGCATCACCAAGCGCTAAGCCAACTATTGCCGGGGCTAAGAAGCACTCAGCCACTAAGGGCAAAGAAGGCACAGCAACCCACGAGATGTCAGAGGCATCAGCCGGAACCGCTGAAGAAGGCTCAAAGAAGGTCGCAAAGGCCAAGACTTCAGTTATTAAGAAGAAGGCACCAGCAAAGGCCAAGACTTCAGTTATTAAGAAGAAGGCACCAGCAAAGGCCTCACCAAAGGCGACGAAGTAACCGCATTCAAAAGAAAACCCCCGCGGCCAGATGGCTTGCGGGGGTTTTCGCTTAAACGGCTAAACGATCGAGAGTGTGATCGCTGTTAATACCGCAGCGATTGCGCACCATGTGAACCATGATTGAGCAATTCGCTGGCGCCAGAGCTCTAACTCTTCTGGCAGGTTGGTATTGCGATTGCGGAGCAAGATTCCAAGGGCGATAAAGGCCGCAAGGAAGTAATGGAAGACTCCAGAACCAGCCATCACAACCCAATTCGATGCATAGGCACCATGGAATGAGACAACGCCGCCATCGTCCTTAATTAAGAATGGCATATTCGCCATCAGGTGGATCTGGTAGTAACCACCAACAAGGAGAACAAGAAGCGTCACAACAGATGTGAGATTTCGAGTCTGCTTGCTAGTTTGACCGATTCGGTGGCTAATTGCTGCGATCACAAATGGAAGAGCAACGAGCCAAGCCGATGCAGTTGAGAATCTTTTAACGCCCTCTGGTAACCATTGGCCACCAGCATTGAGGTTACGCAGATAGAAGTAAGAGAAGATCATGCCGAAGAGGAATGCACCATCTGCGACTATAAGAAGTCTTACTCCAAGGCGTTCACGACGACCGACAGCTGCATCTGAATCGTGGTGTAC
>DAINZB010000047.1:0-9153 GCA_036749135.1 Candidatus Nanopelagicaceae bacterium
GGTTAATCTGAGTGCAAGCGGGTCCAATCCACGTGCGACGATATCGCTGACGAGTACAACATTCCCCGCGCTCTTCGACATTTTGCGGCCTTCAAAGAGCAGGTGTTCGCCGTGGACCCAATTACTCACGACTTCATAGCCAGCAGCGGCATTTGATTGCGCCCGCTCGTTCTCGTGATGAGGGAAGCGCAGGTCAATTCCACCAAGATGGAGATCAACCGCCCCATCGAGATAGTGCAATGACATGGCAGAGCATTCGATATGCCACCCTGGAAAACCAGCTCCCCAAGGCGAATCCCAGATCATTTCAGTGCGTTCGCCCGCTGCCTTCCAGAGCGCCCAATCCGCATGAAAGCGCTTAGCGCCATCGTCCGTGTATTCGTACCGGTGTCCTGGCTTAAGTGCATCTAATCGATTCCCACTTATCTCGCCATAACTCTCAAAGGAACGAGCATCGAAATAGACCGATGAATCGGTACCAACATAGGCATGGCCTTTATCGATGAGTTGCAAGATAAGGCTCTGCATCATCTCAATCGATTCACTTGCACGCGGATAGATATTTGCTGGATTCACACCGAGCAAATGGAGATCATGATGGAATCTGCCTTCGAATTCTCGCGCAATCTCAAAGGGATCCATCTTGCGGGCTGACGATTCAGCGAGCAATTTATCTTCGTGGAGATCTTCGGACATATGACCAACATCAGTGATGTTCTGAACTAAGCGGGCATCGACGCCGGTGTACTTCAAGACTTTGATGATGAGATCAGAGAGGAGAAAGGTACGCAGATTTCCAACGTGAGCATCTCGATAAACGGTTGGTCCGCAGCTGTAGATACGTAGGTGGCTGCCATTGCTTGCAGAGATCGACTCAACTTTGCGAGTTCGGGTATCAAAGAGCGAGAGTCTGGTTTCTAGGGCTGGAGTCATGGCGTTGACACAACCTTCCAGACGAAAATTCGTTGAGGGTCAAACTCTGCCAGAGTGCCATCCTTCTTGCGCACCGAAGTCGGCCCCTCGAGAGTGCCGAGCAGATCTCGAAATCCGCCGCCTTCATCGAAGAGTCGAATGCTGAGGCGCTGGCCGATCTCCCCATCCGAAGGAAGATCTGGGGGGATACGGCCGCTCATGGCGCAATTCTGTACCCTCTTGCGAGAACTTTTGCCATAAGATTCGACCCTAAAGACCTCAACCTTCCCGCCCGCAACTGAAGGAGCCCAGCGTGACCTATGTAATTGCCGAGCCATGTGTCGATGTGAAAGATAAGTCCTGCATCGAAGAGTGCCCAGTTGATTGCATCTACGAGGGTTCGCGCATGCTCTATATCCAGCCAGATGAGTGTGTCGACTGTGGCGCCTGCGAGCCAGTCTGTCCAGTGGAAGCTATTTACTACGAAGATGACATTCCTTCTCAATGGAAAGAGTTCGGCCCAATGGCTGGCGAGTTCTTCGTTGAGATCGGTTCACCTGGTGGTGCAAGCAAGGTTGGTCCAACAAATAGCGACCACCCAAAGATTTCTGCACGCCCTGCAAAAGCTGAGTAACTCTGAAACTTCCAGATTTTCCTTGGGATGCGCTCGCTCCAATTGGAGAGATAGCGCGATCTCATCCTGAAAGTTTTATTGATCTCTCGCAAGGAACACCGGTCGATCCAACACCACAATTTATTCAGGATGCCTTCATTGCATCATCTAATTCACCACGCTATCCATTAACGACTGGGACTGCCGAACTCCGCGCAGCGCTCAAAGAGTGGTCGACGAAGAACCTCGGCATAAGTGGCGACTTTGATGTCATTCCAACAATTGGTTCCAAAGAACTTGTGGCGTGGCTCCCAACCCTTCTTCAAGCGAAGAGCGTTCTCTATCCAGAGATCGCTTATCCAACATATTTAGTCGGAGCGATTCTTGGTGGGGCAGACCACCAGACTGTTGGAATAGATGCAGCACAGTGGCCCAACGCAGATCTTGCCTGGGTAAATTCACCATCAAATCCAACTGGTCGAGTTCATAGCGCAGATGAGTTACGTGCCGTTGTTGAATATGCTCGACGGACTAATACTGTGATCGCAAGCGATGAGTGTTACATCAGTTTCCCAGCATCAACGAAGAGACCAATCTCAATCTTTGAAGTTGCCGATGGTGATAATCAAAATCTTTTAGCAGTTCATTCGTTGTCGAAGCGCTCAAACCTTGCCGGTTATCGTGCCGCCTTTGTTGTTGGCGATAGCGCACTCATCGCAAAGATTCTTGAAGTTCGTAAACATGCCGGCATGATGGTTCCACTCCCGGTTCAAAAAGCGATGACCGTAGCGCTGGGCGATGAAGAGCATGTCCTTCAACAAGCAGATCGCTACCGAGCCCGCCGCGCGGTCATGCAGAGTGCGATTGAGAGTCAAGGGTTTAGAGTCGATGACACAGAAGCAGGCCTCTACTTATGGGCCACGCGCAATGAATCTGATTGGGAGAGCGTGAAGTGGTTTGCCCAGTTTGGAGTCCTTGTTACTCCTGGGCACTTCTATGGTGAGGCGGGCAACCGACACGTACGCATTGCATTAACGGCGACCGATAGTGAGATTGAAACAGCTGCCGGGCGTATCCGCGCACACGCAGGTAAGTAGAACTGCCATGGTGAAATCTGCAATCCTCTTAGTTGGTGGCATGGGTACACGTATGCAGCCGCTCACCTTTGATACCCCAAAGCCGATGCTCCCACTTGTTGGGAAGCCAATTACTGAACACCAGATCATGAAGGCAAAGGCCGCGGGAATTACCGAGATTGTTCTCGCCACTTCATACCTCTCCGATGTCTTCACTCCTTACTTTGGCCGCGGTGAAAAATTTGGAATAAAAATTTCCTATGCCGTCGAAGAGAGTGCGCTTGGCACTGGGGGAGCGATTGCTAATGCTGCAAAACTCCTCACCGGGAGTGGTCCTGTGATGATCTTCAATGGCGACGTTTTAAGCAACCATTCACTCGAGAGGCAAATCGCTGCCCATGAAGAAAATGGCGCAGATGTCACTCTCTATTTAACTGAGGTCGAAGATGCACGTGCCTTTGGCGTCGTTGAGTTAGATGGTGCACGCATCGCAAGCTTTAATGAGAAGATGGAGAATCCGCCAACTAATATCATTAATGCTGGTTGCTACATTTTTAACCGTGACATTATTGACCAGATTCCCGAAGGCGTAGTTGTGAGCGTTGAACGTGAGACCTTTCCAGGTCTCTTAGCTCGCGGCGCAAAGGTGTATGGCTTCGTTGATAACTCATATTGGCTTGATATTGGAAATCCCGGAGCGCTCTTAAAGGCGACGCGCGACCTCATCGAATCCGCTGGCCACGACATGGCACAAGGCAAAGGCTCGATGATCGATCCGACTGCGGTCGTCGATCAGGGAAGTTATGTTGGAGCCGGTGCAATCGTTGGAGCCGGTGCAAAGCTTCATCAATCGATCATCGGCGATGGCGCGATCATCGGTGCAAATGTCGATTTAACGCGAGTATTTGTGGCATCTGAGACTGTAGTTGGCGAAAATACGGTGCGAGAGGGCGATTTTCTCGGTTTTTCCTCTCATTAAGGAGGGTCGAGGACTTGACGCGGGAGGGGTTACACGCGTGTAATTCTCCCTAGATGCCCTACTTTCCCAAACCGAGCGGGGCACCCAAAGATCTAGGAGCTTTACCTATGTCAGATCGCCAGAATGCAATCGTCACATCCCTGCCAACCCCTGACAACTCCGTTGAACTCTCCTGGCAAGAGCGCGCGCTCTGTGCCCAGACCGATCCTGAAGCCTTCTTCCCTGAGAAGGGTGGCTCCACTCGCGAAGCGAAGCGAGTCTGCCTCTCTTGTGATGTCCGTTCTGAATGCCTTGAATATGCCCTCGCACACGATGAGCGCTTTGGCATCTGGGGTGGATTATCAGAGCGTGAACGCCGTCGCCTTAAGCGACGCAGCGCATAATCTGATCGACGTTTAGGAGCCGCGTCATGGCGGATAAATTTTTTGTCACCGCCGTCATTGTTACCCACGACGGTGCAACATGGTTGCCTGAAGTCATTGCTGCACTCAGCTCTCAAACCCGACGTATCGATCGAATCATTGCTGTCGATACCGGTTCTCAGGACAACTCCGTAAAACTTTTAAAATCTGCAGGAATCACCGCATATGTCGAAGACCGAGAGATGGGTTACGGCGATGCGATTGAACAAGCGCTCGCACTGACGCCAAGTAGCGGTGAGAATGAGTGGCTCTGGTTAATCCATGACGATTGCGCACCTGAAAGTTCTGCGCTGCAACTTCTCTTGGAATCAATTGAAGAGCGCCCACAGGTAGCGCTTGCCGGACCAAAGTTGCGCGGGTGGAGTGATCGCACGCAACTCCTCGAAGTTGGTATCTCAATCTCTGGTAACGGTTCTCGGTGGACTGGCCTTGAACCTGCAGAGAAAGATCAAGGGCAACACGATTCGATCTCTGAAGTCATGGCTGTCAGTACTGCAGCGATGTTAGTTCGACGAAGTGTCTTTGAAGAGCTTGGTGGGCTAGATATTAATTTAGCTCTCTTCCGAGATGATGTGGATTTTGGTTGGCGTGCTCATGTCGCTGGATATCAAGCGATCTGCGTGCCGCAAGCTCTGGCGTATCACGTAGAAGCTTCGGCCAATGAGTTGCGCGCTGTAGATGTATCAGAAGCATTTCTCCATCGCCCACTCTTACTTGATCGACGAAATGCCGCATATGTCTTACTTGTAAATTCATCATGGTGGCTCCTTCCATGGATTGCACTCCAACTCTTCGTTACAAGCACTGCTCGCGCCATTATCAATCTCTTAGCGAAGTTGCCTGGCTATGCCGGTGATGAAATAGGTGCGGTCGGACTGTTACTGGCTAACCCTGCTGAGCTCATTCGGGCTCGCCGCGATCGCAAAAAGAAGCGTCTCCTTTCACCTCGCGTTGTCTCTCACTTCATTCCATCGAGTTGGAGCCAGGTGCAACTCGCTTTTGAACGTGCCGGCACTGCAATTATTCAATCAGTGACACCTACTCAGCGAGAGGAAGAGGTGCCCGCACTCTCTTACTCTGATATCGGAACTGTCGATGCGAGTTTTGATGATGCAGATATCACCCCAGTAGCTTCTTACTCCTTCTGGAAATCTCTCTTTAAGAAGCCGCAATTCATCATTGCTTTTCTCATTGCGATTATCTCTATTGTCGCCTCACGTGGTCGCTTCGGCGCTCTTGCTGGCGGTGCATTAGCGCTCTCACCCGCAAGTGGATTGACCGCCTTGCATCATTATGCCGATTCATGGCATCTGGTTGGGATGGGATCGGCAGCTCCAATGCCACCATGGTTGCCAATACTTGGAATCTCTTCAATCCTTACCCTCGGAAACCTTCCACTCTTACTAACATTTATTTTTCTCTTAGCCCCAGCGGTTTGTTACCTCACGATCTATCGAGTGTTGTTACGTCAAGGTGTCTCCAGAAACTTTGCTCTGATCGGCGCAGGTATATACGTCGCATCTCCGGTTCTCTGGGCGACGATCAACGAGGGACGCATCGGAACTCTTCTGGTGCTTCAGTTAGCACCAACCTTGCTCTCGCTAGCACCGTTCTCACTTCGCGTTGAGCAATTCACGTGGCGCAGGACATTCGCTATCTCACTTTTAGCTGGTGTTATTGGAGCATTTAGCCCATTCTTACTTGGCATCTGGTTGTGCGCTCAATTCGTACTTCTCGGGATTTCGCTGTGGAATCGGCGCCAGGTAGTTCGCGAAATTGGAGCTCTGCAATTTCTCTTCTCTGACAAACTCGATGGGGCCAAGCGGAGATTCGCGCTGGCGATAACGCCTTGGATTCTGACCTTCCCGTGGTCGGCATCTCTGCTTATTCACCCCACTCACTTCTTGTTAGAGCCTGGAATCCCTGTTCAATCGGGTTCTCGATTAGGAGCTCTCCTCTTCAATCCCGGTGGAGTAAGTGCGCCACCCATCTGGATCGTCTCGCCATTCATTTTGCTTCTCCTGCTCGCGCTTTTGATTTCCAACATTCGAACTCCAGCCCTTCTTGCAGCATTGTCATTGGGGACCGCCATTGGGATCGGCCAATTAGTTATTCCAGGCCACGGCAGTAGAGATCAGGTGTGGAGCGGCCCATTGATTGCCATCGCCATGGCAATCATCTTGGCGCCAACGCTGAAATTCGCGCAAGAGTATCTACCTACACTTCCTGAACGTCGCCTCGGCTGGCGTCATGCAGGATGGAGTCTTATCGCAATCTCCGTTGGATTGAACCTCATTGCTATCCCAGTATGGGCGATCACTGGTGGAGCAAACTCACTGGTCTCATCACAGACAAACTCTCATATTCCAGCATTTGTTGGTGCTCTCGAACGAACTCCAAATCGCCCAAAGACGATGGTTCTTCGTTCAACTCCTGCGCAGACTACTTACTTTGTTACGCGCGGCTCTGAGCTCTTGCTTGGTGATGCTGATGTCGCAATCGCGGTGCCAGATGCAATAGCTATCGCGATGAACGAATTAGCAAGCGGTAGTGGCTTAACGAGTGGGCGCGTTTTGGGTCAGTATGGCATTCAATATCTTTACCTCGAGAATCCAGCTCCATTGACCTTGGTTCGTGAGATCGACGGCATTGGGGGATTCACTCGCCTCTCTTCCACAACCGATGGAATTCTGTGGCGCGTAGTTGGTAGCAATCCGCGCATCCTCTTTACAGATACGTCAGGGAAAAAAATTGGAATTCATTCATACGATGTGAGCGCGATCGCTCAAGTACCGAGTGCCGGCACAGTTACCCTGGCAGAGAAATACGATCAAAGCTGGAGACTTCTTCTGGATGGTCGGCCAATTCCACTTCAACAATCATCGAGCGGTTTACCAACATTCACAATCCCACAGGCAGGGCAGATCACTCTTTCGTACGATGGAACTCTGCACCGAGCTTTGCTCTCAGTTGAACTCATTACCTTGATCTTTGCAATCGTCATGGCGCTGCCAGCTGGTCGTCGCCGAAGAGATCTCAGCGGCCCAGTTAATGGCGTGGCTGGAGGGTCGTTATGAAGAAGAATGTGGACTTGCGCATCGTTGCCTCGCTCATGGCTATCGCTCTAGGCCTCGCAGGCTCTTACCTTCCTTCGCGAGGTGGCGCCACCGCGACGCTCTCACATAATTATCCGGCTCAAGTCTGCCCAGCAATCAGCGCTGCAGGAACAACCACGTTTTATCTACCTGCAACGAAACTTGGGGTTCGCGCAGTTGATCGGAAGAGCACAAGTTTTGCTGTGAGCTCTCGCTCTGCAATCCCAAGCAGAGGTAATCCAATTCTGGTCGATAGCAATGCTGGAATATCGCTAAGTTCTTCATCGCTTCCAGGTTCGGGTATTGCCGTTGTTCCATGTTCACCCGGTTCGCCGGATGAGTGGTTTGTTGGTGGTTCAGGTGGATTAACGAGCAAGGGAACGCTCTATCTTGCGAACTCTGGTCTCAGTGAATCCACGGTTGATATATATGCCTTTACATCGAAGGTCGCTCTCGCGGTTCATTCAGTAAAAGTTAGGGCGAACTCAGCAGCAACGCTCCCACTTGATGCACTTGCACCTGGTGAAGAGAATATGGCACTTCATATCATCACTCGCACTGGACGGATATCAACCTTCGTCCTTGATCAACGCGCCAAGGGGCTGAGCGCTCTGGGATTGGACTTTGTAAAACCAACTTCAACTCCGGCGAAGGATTTATATATTCCAGCTTTGTATCCGCACAATGGAGATAAAAGCAGTGTTGCCAATTCACTCCGCTTGCTTGTCCCCGGAGCACTTGATGCCTCAGTTCGAGTAGAAGCAATATCGGCAGATGGAAAATTTATTCCAGTTGGATTTGATGGTCTCACTGTTCAGCATGATCAAGTAATAACCCTGCCTCTCAAAAACCTCACCACGACTGGGCCATTTGGCTTACACATTCAATCCGATCAGCCAATTGTGGCGAGTGCCTTGACCACTGTCGGGTCTGGAGATTTTGCTTGGGCAGCACCATCGCCAGCCCTGGCAGATACCAGCATGAACTTTGGTGGTGCAACTCCTGTTATCTGCGCTCTCGGTACGGAGATCCGCTTCACTCTCTCTGGAAAATACTCCAACGGCAAGAGCTTTAGCCAAACAATCACTGGCAGCGATATCGCTATCTGGGCGCCAAAAATTGGTGTCAATAGCCTTCGCTTTACCGTTCCTCGCGGATCACGTACCTATGTCGGTGCTCTCGTCACTGGTGGCGGACTGACATACCTTCCAGTAGCTCCTGGAGTATCGGTAGAAAACACGGCCCTGCCGTTCAACGATGTTCATACCTTGACCCACTAGATTTAAAACTATGAGAAGCAGCCAACCAGTTCGTCGCGGCAGTCGCGGCTGCTCCCGCGCTAGTTGCCGTAAGCCAGCGCTTCGCACCTTGACCTACATCTATGCCGACTCCACGGCGATCTTGGGTGAACTCGCAACCTTTGCCGAACCTCATGCCTACGACTTATGCCTCGAGCATTCAGAGAAGTTGACGTTACCTAACGGTTGGACGGTCATAAAAGCTGAGGCGAGCGATCACGAAGCTGGCCCAAATAACGATGACATTATGGCGATTGCTGATGCGGTGCGCGAAGTGGGTTCGATGAAGTCACAGGCACCAACAATCGCGAGCACACCAGCTAGCGCGGAAATCGGTCGACGCGGCCACCTGCGCGCAATTCCCTCCCAGTAATTCGACCGCTAGATTTACTACATGTTTACTGCAGAGCAACTCGACGCGATCATCAAGGCTTATGACATCCGTGGCTTAGTCGATGGTGAAGTAACAGCAGAATTCGCTTTTGAACTTGGCTGCGCCTACGCAAAGTTTCTTGAGGAAGAGCGCGAACCTTCTACTGTAGTCATCGGTGAAGATATGCGGCCAAGTTCGCCAATTCTCGCCACCGCCTTTGCAGATGGCGTCATCTCTCAAGGTTTTGATGTGATTCGCATTGGCTTAGCATCGACCGATCTTCTCTATTTTGCCGCGGGTAAACTCAACCTTCCTGGTGCGATGTTTACGGCAAGTCATAATCCAGCGGAATACAATGGAATTAAGCTCTGCAAGAGTGGCGCTC
>DAINZB010000048.1:0-9098 GCA_036749135.1 Candidatus Nanopelagicaceae bacterium
CAACATTTCGAAAGGCCTCTCGAAAAGCCGTTGCAGAGGTTGCAGATTCGATCGGAGAGATCGCCCCGGAGATGACCGCAATCGTTGGCTATCTCGATGAAGATAGCAATGGCGCCCCTCAAAATGCCGTTGCAATCATTCATCGTGGCCAGATCGTTGGGCGATATATCAAACATCATCTGCCCAACTATGGAGTCTTTGATGAGTTCCGAAACTTCGTACCTGGTACCTCATCGATAGTCTTTAGAGTTCATGGCATCGATATTGGTATCGCCATCTGTGAAGATATTTGGCGCTTTGAAGGACCAGTAGAGCAGTTAGCAGCACGGACTCCAGGTCTTGTAGTCGTCCCGAATGGCAGTCCATTTGAACGAGAGAAGGATGATCGTCGCGCCGGATTAGTCTCACAACGCGCGCAAGAGATTGGCGCACCACTCTGCTACGTCAATATGACTGGCGGCCAAGATGATCTCGTCTTTGATGGCGATTCACTTGTTGTTGATGCCGAAGGCCGGACTGTTGCGCGAGCACCTCAGTTTGATGATGGACTTATGGTGGTCGATGTCGAGGTTGAGCCAACAACATCCAAGCCCGATCTGGTTCTCTCCGAGAAGCCAATTCCTCATTACAAATCACTCACTCCAGGTATCGCACATCGCCTTGATGATGCGGCAGAGATTTGGGAGGCCCTCGTTGTCGGGCTTCGAGACTATGTTGAGAAGAATGGTTTTAAGACAGTATTGCTTGGCCTCTCTGGTGGAATCGATTCTGCTGTTGTTGCTGCGATTGCAGCGGATGCCATCGGCCCTCGTCGCGTTTACGGAGTCTCGCTTCCAAGTCAATACTCAAGCGATCACTCGCTTTCAGATGCCCAAGACTCTGCGCAGCGAATCGGCCTTCGTTACTCCGTGGTTCATATCCAGCCCATGGTAAATACCTTCTTAAACGAATTAGGTCTCACTGGATTGGCCGAAGAGAATGTGCAGGCGCGCGTACGGGGCACAACTTTGATGGGGCTCTCCAATCAAGATGGACACCTTGTATTAGCGACCGGAAATAAATCTGAATTAGCTGTCGGATATTCCACGCTTTACGGCGACGCTGTAGGCGGGTACGCACCGATCAAAGACCTTCTCAAAATGGAGGTGTGGGCGATCGCACGTTGGCGCAATGCGGAAGCGGTTCGACGCGGAGAAGTTCCACCGATCCCAGAGAATTCGATCAACAAGGAACCGTCAGCAGAGCTCCGCCCTGATCAGAAGGACAGTGACTCTTTGCCTGACTACCCAACACTGGATCGCATGCTCACTATCTATATCGATGAGGATGGCGGACTCGAAGGACTCTTGGCCGCTGGCTTTGATCCACAGTTAGCGATGCGAACGATTCGCATGGTTGATCGCGCTGAATATAAGAGACGCCAATATCCACCTGGCACCAAGATCTCTACGCGAGCCTTCGGTAAGGATCGCCGCCTTCCGATCACCTCACATTGGACTGAGACGAACTAAGCCTTTATTATTTAGCCAGGTCACGAGTTCCAGTGTTTAGCCCCGGCTTACTGGACGGCAACCCTCCACCACGGTGGGGTGCTCCGGGTGAAGACCAGGTCGCTAGCACAGTGCAGCGGCAAGCGTGGGTGATGAATCTCTTTCCGCAATGCGGCGGAGTCTGAAGAAGCACCCTCCTATATTCACTTTAAGGAGTGAGAAATGTCGTTTGATCCAGCAAAAGCATCCTTTGAAACTCGCCAAGTCCATGCCGGCCAAGTGCCTGATCCAACAACTGGTGCCCGTGCACTTCCGTTGTATCAGACAACGGCATATCAATTCCGCGACACTAAACATGCCGCTGATCTCTTTGGGCTAGCAGAGCTCGGCAATATCTATACCCGCATCATGAATCCAACACAGGATGCTGTTGAACAACGCATTGCATCCTTAGAGGGTGGCGTTGCATCGCTGCTCGTTGCATCAGGATCTGCTGCAACAACATATGCACTTCTGAATGTCGCTGAAGCTGGTGACCATATTGTCTCGTCACCAAGTCTCTACGGTGGTACTTACAACCTCTTCCACTACACCTTTAAGAAGTTTGGAATCGACGTTACCTTCGTTGAGGATCCTTCCGATCCAGAGTCTTGGAAGAAGGCGATTCGCCCTAACACCAAGGCGCTCTTCGGTGAGACCATCGCCAATCCAAAGAATGAGATCTTGGATATCGCAGAGGTCGCAAAGGTCGCGCATGATGCTGGTGTTCCGTTGATCGTTGATAACACAGTCGCAACTCCATTCCTTATTCGTCCAATTGAACATGGTGCGGATGTTGTTGTGCACTCAGCAACGAAGTTCCTCTCTGGACACGGCAATGCCGTTGTCGGAGCGATCGTTGATGCCGGAACCTTTGACTATGCCAAGCAGGCTGCGAAGTTCCCTGGCTTCAATCAGCCAGATCCTTCGTACCATGGTCTGGTCTACGCCCAAGCGTTGGGAGTCGGTTCACCATTCGGCGCAAACCTCTCCTACATCTTCAAGATTCGCCTCACACTTCTGCGTGATACCGGCGCAGCGGTAAGCCCATTTAATGCTTGGCTGCTCGCCCAAGGACTTGAGACGCTCTCATTGCGTATTGAGCGCCATGTATCAAATGCCCAAGAGCTAGCGAAATGGCTTGAAAAGCGCCCAGAAGTTGAGAGTGTGAATTACGCATCGCTCCCATCAAACAAGTATCACGCGCTTGCCACGAAGTACGCACCTAAGGGAAGCGGCTCTGTTCTCTCCTTTGAGATCAAGGGCGGCATTGAAGCGGGCAAGAAGTTTGTTGAAGCTCTTAAACTTCACTCACATGTGGCGAATATCGGAGATGTTCGTTCGCTCGTGATTCACCCTGCTTCAACGACTCACTCACAACTCACGCCAGATGAGCAGTTCACTGCTGGAGTGACACCTGGTTTGGTTCGCCTCTCAGTGGGCATTGAGAATATCGAGGATATCAAGGCTGATATCGAAGGTGGCTTCGCAGCTATTTAATAGCGAGCGAATAGAGATCACAATGACATCTGTGAATAGCCGAGTATCCGGAGCCTGGTTTGAGGACCATGTTGCCGGTGATCGGCTATTCCATAAAATTGGTGATCTGCCCCTTGAGTCGGGCGAAGTACTTCACGATGTCACTCTCGCGTATCAAACGTGGGGCACTCTCAATGAAAATCGCGACAATGCCATTCTCGTCAATCATGCTTTGACTGGATGGGCAGATGTACCAGGGTGGTGGCCTTCGATGGTCGGCCCAGGCATGCCATTAGATTCCGATAAATATTTCATTATCTGCCCTAATGTCATTGGTGGCTGTCAGGGCAGCACTGGTCCATCGTCAATCGCACCTGATGGAAAGCGCTGGGGCTCTCGCTTCCCGCGCATCACGATTCGCGACATGGTCGCAGCCGAGTATGCGCTCGCTGACGCACTGGGCATTAAGAAATTTGTTCTCTCCGTGGGTCCATCACTTGGCGGCATGCGCGCTCTGGAATGGGCCATTACTCACCCTGATCGCGTAGGTGCGATCGCAACAATTGGTTCCTCAGCAGTGGCAACTGGCGATCAGATCGCAACTGCCTCTATTCAGATTCGCGCTATCCAGACCGACCCGAATTTCAATGGCGGAGATTTCTACGAACTTCCTGAAGGTCCGCTCAATGGCATGGGTATCGCCCGGCGGATCGCTCATCTGACCTATCGCACCGAATCTGAGATGGATGTTCGCTTTGGTCGGGAGCTGCAAGGAGACGACACGGGTCGTTGGGCGGTGGAGTCTTATCTCGACCACCATGCCGATAAATTGGCGAAGCGCTTCGATGCCAATACCTATATTTCTCTGACCGATGCCATGAACTCCCATGATGTCGGCCGCGGCCGAGGGGGAGTAGCTGCTGCGCTCGCGACCATCACCGTGCCTACCTATGTGATGGCAATCGAGACCGATCGCCTCTTTCCGCCGCGTTTGCAGGAAGAGATCGCTGAGCTCACGCCTACTTCTGCCGTAATAGAGCGCTTAAACTCTCCATTCGGACATGATGGTTTCCTCATTGAAGTCGAAACAGTGGGCGATTTCGTCCGGAGAGCTGTCACAGCAGGGTCAAAACACCTCAAATAACGAGTTGCGATGTGCATTTTGGCCTGTGGACAATTTATAATATAGCCAGCAACTTTCCCTGACCCGACAGTGAGTCAGATAAACAAAAGGATGACCTGTGCCTGGAACAAGTGCGCCCAAAAACGGCGCTAAAGCAGTGAAGAAGGCAGCCCCTGCAAAGAAGTCTGCAGTAAAGGCAACTGCGTCATCGAGTAAGAAAGCTGCACCTGCAAAGAAGGCAGCTCCAGCAAAGAAGGTTGCAGCGAAAAAAGCAGTTGCAAAGAAAGTTTCAACTGGTCCACGCAGATTTCCTACAAAGGCTGAACTCGAAGCTATGAAGTTAGCGAAAGAGGCAGAGGCAAAAGCTGCAGCTGAGAAGAAGGCAGCCGGACGCAAACTCTTTCCGACAAAGGCTGAACTCGAAGCCCGTCGTCTCGCTGAAGAAGCGGCGAAGAATCCCAAGCCAGCCACTGATGTTGCTGCTCCCGCCGGAAAGGTCGATAAGGCTGGCAAGCCGGTCGTAACAAAGATTGATGGCGAAGAGGTTGAACTTGAAGAAGTTGAACTCGAAGATCTCGAAACGCTCGTTGAAGAAGTAACAGAGATTGTTGCGTCAGAAGAGAAAGAGAACGAGATCCGCGTTGTCAACGTTGCTGAAGAATCTCAGAACGAAGAGAACGCATTTACGATTAAAGATTCCGAAGAAGATGATGCACCAGCACAGACTGTTCTCACTGCTGGAGCTACTGCTGACCCAGTAAAGGACTATCTCAAACTTATTGGTCGTGTACCACTTCTGAATGCAGAGATGGAAGTTGAGTTATCTCTCCAAGTTGAGGCAGGTCTCTTTGCTGAAGAGAAGATCGCAACAGATAAGAAGTTGGATAGGAAGCTTAAGCGCGAATATGAGCAATTAGTCTTACAGGGCAAGCGGGCAAAGAATCACTTGCTTGAAGCGAACCTCCGCCTTGTCGTATCTCTCGCAAAGCGTTACACCGGACGTGGCATGTTGTTCTTGGATCTTATTCAAGAAGGAAACCTCGGACTGATTCGTGCAGTTGAGAAGTTCGATTACACCAAGGGTTACAAGTTCTCTACATATGCAACCTGGTGGATCCGTCAGGCGATCACTCGCGCGATGGCAGATCAGGCTCGTACGATTCGTATTCCAGTTCACATGGTGGAAGTCATCAATAAGTTGGCACGTGTTCAACGTCAGATGCTTCAGGACCTTGGTCGCGAACCGACTCCAGAAGAGCTCGCTAAAGAGCTCGATATGACACCTGAGAAGGTTGTTGAAGTTCAGAAGTATGGTCGCGAACCGATCTCTCTTCACACTCCACTCGGTGAAGAAGGTGACTCTGAATTTGGAGATTTGATCGAAGATTCAGAGGCGATCGTTCCTGCCGATGCAGTCTCGTTCACGCTACTTCAGGAGCAGCTCCACTCAGTTCTTGATACCTTGTCTGAGCGTGAGGCCGGCGTTGTAGCAATGCGCTTTGGTCTTACCGATGGCCAGCCAAAGACGCTCGATGAGATCGGCAAGGTTTACGGCGTCACCCGCGAACGTATCCGTCAGATTGAATCGAAGACGATGTCAAAGTTGCGCCACCCATCGCGCTCACAAGTACTTCGCGACTACCTCGATTAATACTGAATTGAGAGCGATCTAAAATATGTCTGATAAAGCAAAGATCTTCATCAATCCCCGTTCGGGTTCAATTCGAATCACGGGGGAGGTCGACTTCGTCGATGCTGAAGGAAATATCATCAAGAGCGAGACGAACGTCAAACTTTGCGGTTGCGGGCATACGAAAGATAAGCCATATTGCGATAGCTCACATAAAGAATTTTTGCCCCCTAAAGACCTAACAGAGGCTTAGTTTTTCGGGAAGCTTTACTTACTCTTCTTCAGAGACTGTTGTAGAAGTTGAAGTGAGCTTTGCAGTCTCATCCTGAATTGCAGCCACAACTGGCTTGAGTCCTTCGGCATATTGCTTCGCGTGGTGAGCACAGAAGAGAAGTTCTCCGCCATTGAGAAGAGTCGCGCGGACATAAGCCTGCGCACCGCAGCGATCGCAACGATCAACGGCATTGAGCGGTGTTGGCTCGAGAATCATCTGCTCTGACATCTGCTCTCCCTCTTCGGTCTAATAACGATCCATGCATGTGATTGCGAGAATCTTAGGCGGTACTGGAACAGTAAATCATGGATAGATATTCCCAGGCGCGTTAAAAGTCGAGTAAAAGGCGATTTTGAGTCATTTCTCACCATAAATATCGAAGTGAGGGAGCATTTGGGGGAAATATCGTCCCCTACGGCGCGTAATGGCCCAATTTGAGCCACTGCAGAGATAGCCTCTGCACCCGTGGCAACTAAATCTAATAATGAGGTCTCGGCCGATAATCAATATACGGCGAAAGACCTCGCAGTTCTCGAAGGTTTAGATGCCGTACGTAAACGTCCCGGAATGTATATCGGTACAACCGATTCTCGCGGACTCATGCATTGCCTCTGGGAGATTATCGATAACTCTGTAGATGAGGCGCTTGCTGGTTTCTGTACCAGCATTGAAATTAATCTTGAGGCTGATGGCTCAGTCGAAGTCCATGACAATGGTCGCGGTATTCCCGTTGATAAGGAGCCGAAGACTGGCCTTACTGGCGTTGAAGTTGTCTTCACGAAATTGCATGCTGGCGGAAAGTTCGGCGGCGGTTCATATGCAGCCTCAGGTGGACTCCACGGCGTAGGTGCATCAGTCGTTAATGCACTCGCCTCACGTCTTGATGTCGAAGTTGATCGCAATGGCAAAATTTATTGGATGTCATTCCAGCGTGGAAATGCCGGAATCTTTGATGGCGATGGGCCGAAGGCAACGTTTGAAGAATCCTCTGGTCTTCGCCAAATCGGTAAGGTGGCGGCGAAGGTCACCGGAACTCGCGTGAAGTGGTGGTTTGATCGCCAGATCTTCCTCAAAGAGGCTGAACTCTCCATCGAAGAAATTTATGCACGCGCACGTCAGACTTCCTACCTTGTTCCTGGTCTAACGCTTGTCGTCAACGACAATCGGACGAAGAGCAAAACCTCCGAGACCTTCTTCCACAAAGGTGGAATTTCAGAGTTCTGTTCCTTCTTGCGCCCCGATGAACCGGTAGGCGAAGTCATCCGCATTTCAGGTAGCGGTGAGTACACCGAGACCGTCCCAGTCCTCGATGACAAGGGACATATGATGCCGACGGAAGTTTCTCGCACCATGGGCGTTGATATCGCGATGCAATGGGGCAATGGCTACGAGACCACAATGTCTTCGTTCGTCAACATTATCTCTACACCTAAGGGTGGAACCCACACCCAGGGCTTTGAACGTTCCATCACCAAGGTGATGAATGATGCTCTTCGCTCAACCAAGACTTTGAAGAATAACGAGGGTGATGTCATCAAGGATGACGTTCTCGAAGGCTTGACTGCAGTTGTCACGGTTCGCATGTCTGAACCCCAGTTTGAAGGTCAGACCAAGGAAGTACTCGGAACAGCTGCTGCAACCAAGATTGTTGCTGCAGTGGTTGCAGAGGAGATGGAGAAGTTCTTCAACACCACCAAGCGCATCGAGAAGGCGACTGGAAAGTTGATTCTCGAGAAGATTGCTAATGCATCTCGAACACGTATTTCAGCGCGAGCACACAAAGATCTCCAGCGCCGCAAGAATGCTCTTGAATCTTCATCACTTCCAACGAAACTCTCCGACTGCCGCTCTGATGACACTGCTCGGACAGAGCTCTTTATCGTTGAGGGAGATTCTGCACTTGGTACCACCAAGGCAGCACGTAACTCTGAATTCCAAGCGATCCTTCCCATCCGCGGAAAGATTCTCAATGTTCAGAAGGCCTCACTTTCGCAGATGCTCGAAAATACCGAGTGCGCCTCCATCATCCAGGTTATAGGCGCAGGATCCGGAAAATCTTTCAGCCTCGATGATGCTCGTTACGGTCGCATCATCTTGATGTCTGATGCAGATGTTGATGGCGCGCATATCCGCTGCCTTCTCCTCACTCTTCTCTGTCGCTATATGCGTCCATTGATCGAAGATGGTCGCGTCTTTGCAGCGATCCCACCTTTGCATCGCATTGATGTCGTCGGTGGAAAGCGGGGCGAGGTCCACTACACCTACTCCGATGATGAGATGAAGCGCGTTCTCGCCGATCTCACAAAGAATGGCAAGCGTTGGAAAGAGCCAGTACAGCGTTACAAGGGTCTTGGTGAGATGGATGCAGATCAGCTCCGTGAGACCACGATGGACCCAGATAAGCGCACCTTGCGCCGCATCACAATGAATGATGCCAACGCAGCCGAGGCGATGTTTGAGCTTCTGATGGGAAATGAAGTCGCACCTCGTAAAGAATTTATTTCAACTGCCGAGATCGATCGCGATCGTATCGACGCCTAACCCCTCGAGGTTCTAGAGTGTGAGCCATGAAGCGCAACGATATCCAAGCGCTTCGTGGCTTCTCTGTTTTAGCGGTCCTTCTCTATCACCTTCAGATCCCTCGCTTTAAAGGCGGCTTTCTCGGGGTCGATATCTTCTTTGTCATCTCTGGCTTTGTGATTACCGAGCGATTAGCTCGAGGTAATGGCTCGGTTCGCTCCCAGCTTATTGATTTTTATCAACGCCGAGCGAAGCGAATCTTGCCGGCCTCACTCTTGGTCATCATTCTTACAGCCATCTGCGTGCGCCTCTTTCTCTCACCACTTTCTTGGCGCAGGTTTGGCTTTGATGGAGTAGCAACGACCTTCTTCGCGGGAAACATCAGATTTGCTGCTCAAGGAAATGACTATCTCTCACAATCAATGAGCCCAACTCCATATCTGCATTACTGGTCACTTGGAGTCGAAGAACAGTTCTACCTTATTTGGCCATTGCTCTTTCTCTTTTTCTTTAAAGCCCGCAAATATCTTCTTCTTCCCTTTG
>DAINZB010000049.1:0-3506 GCA_036749135.1 Candidatus Nanopelagicaceae bacterium
CAACGGGATGCGAGCCCTCGGATGTCGAGACCTCCGCAAGCACTTTCACATGAGCTCCAACTCGCTCCACCCACGGGGCCCGAATGAAGACCCCTTTCACTGGTGGAAGTGGAATGCCCCGAAAATCGATATCACTCTCAAAGGAATCAACTTGGCGACCGAAGGCATTACGTCGGACCGTCATATCGATTCCACCAAAGCTCTCCTGACCAACAGCGGCGCCCTCTATCGAATCAGCGAGAAGAATCATTCCTGCACAAGAGCCATAAACGGCTCCACCCTCTGCAATAAATTTCTTGATAGGTTCGAAGAGATCAAAGGCCTTTGCCAACTTAGCAATCGTGGTGGACTCGCCTCCAGGAAGAATCAGAGCATCTATCTCGCTCAATTGCTCGCGGCGATTGAGACCAAAAGCCCTTTGGCCACAGCGCTCAACACTTGAAATATGTTCGCGAAAATCACCTTGAAGAGAGAGAACCCCTACAACTAATTGCGACAATTACCAACCGCGCTCAGCAAGACGATGAGGTACCGGGATATCGGCAACATTGATTCCAACCATCGCTTCGCCCAATCCACGAGAAACATCCGCGATAATTTTTGCATCGGTGTAATAGGTTGTTGCCTTTACACAAGCCGCTGCGCGCTGCGCTGGGTTTCCAGATTTGAAGATTCCTGAGCCAACGAAGACACCGTCTGCACCAAGTTGCATCATCATCGCTGCATCTGCTGGTGTGGCAATTCCGCCAGCGGTGAAGAGAACTACCGGCAACTTTCCGGTTTCTGCAACTTCCTTAACTAACTCATATGGAGCTGACATCTCTTTCGCAGCAACATAGAGCTCATCTTCGCGCATTGATGAGAGACGACGAATCTCCTTCAGAAGGGTACGAATGTGCGTTGTCGCATTCGAAACGTCACCAGTACCGGCTTCGCCCTTGGAGCGAATCATCGCTGCGCCCTCATTGATTCGACGCAAAGCTTCGCCGAGATTCGTTGCGCCACAGACGAATGGAACTGTGAACTTCCACTTATCAATGTGGTTTTCATAATCTGCAGGAGTAAGCACTTCTGACTCATCGATGTAATCCACACCGAGAGATTCAAGAACCTGAGCCTCTACAAAGTGACCGATACGAGCCTTCGCCATTACCGGAATCGAGACCGCTGCTTGAATAGCAGCGATCATGTCTGGATCAGACATGCGCGAAACTCCACCTTGTGCGCGAATATCTGCAGGAACTCGCTCAAGCGCCATCACTGCAACTGCACCAGCATCTTCAGCAATCTTCGCTTGTTCAACGTTGACGACATCCATGATCACGCCGCCCTTAAGCATCTCAGCCATCCCGCGCTTAACGCGCCCCGAGCCGGTTACCTTCTGGGTTCCTTCATGCGTTGTCATCTCAAGCCATCTCCAGTCATCTTCCGAATTAAGCACCCAAACCCTCAAGTGCGAGAGGATGAGTCTACTTCGTTGTTGCCACAGATGCAGATTTTGTGAATTTTGGCTCTGAATCCGTGAGTGCTATCCAGATCTGACCACTGACAAAGTTGGCAGGAGAGCCATCCTTTAGCGTCCACGTCGTGGGTTTATCTGCAGATACCCGATTCCAGAAGATTGGATAGGCCTTTCCATCTCGAAGGAGGTACGCCGTTCCAGACCCAACTGTCTGGCTGAAAGGGGTAACTCCCCCAACCTTGTCGTGATAGATCGATGGCGTGATGACTACCTTTTGGATGATCAGTGTTGGAGAACCAAGTTGCATACCGCTTGCAGAAAGATCCGGCGATCCGTTGTAAGAGAGCAACCACCTCTTCTCCTTGGAGGACCAGGATGCAGAATATTTCGAAGCAGGCCACGAAAAGGTCACATTTTCAATCCCTTCGCCACCAGTAGGCGCAGCTCCGAAACTCCAGCCAGGGTCCTTGGCTAGATCAATCAATCTCTTCTCCTCCGAGATGCTCTTCTTCAAAAGGAGTTTTGGATGGAGTATCAAATTTGTTGGCGCTTGCCGGTTTACATCACGAGAGTAGATCGCCTGCGGTTCATGATCAGCGCTGAGATTCTCAAGATTTGCGGCGTCGATCTTTGGATAGAAAAGTTTCTGCGCGCCGCTAAATGCAAACCCCACGTGGCCGTACTGAGCCAAAATATCGAGATCACTTATTCGCGCTGATCTCACTGGTCCAACTTCCTCCGGCAGCGTTGTTGGGTTGGTGAATAGTGCTGCGATTCGACTCAGACCACCTTCCACCTGCTCTATGTAGAGAACGTCCGCCTTCTCAAGATTGAGTTGTGGGTGCGCAGCAGGGGTGTCATCAATCTTGACAGCTAACACTGGGCCATTTCCACCCGGGAGATTCGTCAAAAGATTGAGAGACTCCGGCTTAGCGAGATCGGATGAGTTTTTCTGTGAAGAGAGACCGCATCCACTCATCGAGAGAATAAGCGTTGGAGCTACGAGCGCGAGAGCGAAAAACTTCTTCACAATTGATCGTCCTCAAAGGAATAATGGAAGGGCAGCTTTGCTCGACCTGCAAGATGGAAGACTTTAAATATTCTCTTCGAACGAAGGTTCTCAACAGCCGCTACCGCCTCCAGATGGATTGAAATCGCCACTCGAATTTTCTCCGTGATATCACTGAGCCGATCGAGGAACGCCACCTTTATATGAATCTCACCTGCCGCAACAGATTCACGGATCAATTTCAAAGATTCTGAGAGGAGTGATTCGGCCTCATTACGATCCGCCATGGGTGCCTCTCGCGATTCATAAGCTGATGCGGTCAGAAGCATATCCATCGCTGGATCAAGATCATTTTGATGCGCAATCTCTAAGGCCAACGCCGCTCTGCGTTGCAACAATGCATCCAAGTGCTCCCATGAGGTCTCCACTCGATGGTGAAGACGATCTAACCGAGTTGCCGAAAAAGAGAGGTACCAAGCGAAGAGTAAAAGTATGAAGATGATGACGAGATATTTACTCATTAGCTCTAAACCTCTTCCATGGTCGATTCTCGGAGGCAAGGGTGACGCCGGGACCAGATGCCAAGGCCATCTCATACACATCCGAAATTTGAGCAGCAACGCTCTTCCAGTCGTATTTATCAGCACCTTCAATGCCTGACTGGCTCAATTCTCTTCGCTTCTCCTGATTTTTCAAGAGTCCGTCGATCACTGTTGCAAGTGATTGCGAATTTTCCGAGATGAAGAGTGAACCATATTCACCAGATTGCAGTACCTCCGCGAAGGCTGGGATATCGCTTGCAACAATTGTTGCGCCAGCCGCCATTGCTTCAGTCAGGATGATGCCGAAGGACTCTCCCCCGGTATTTGGAGCCACATAGACAGTGACAGATTTCAAGTAGTCAGCTTTCTCACTTTCGGAAAGGCGACCAAGGAAATTGACTCGAGATCTTAGGGACAGTGGAACTGATTTGAGCACCTTCTCTGAATCGCCAGGCCCAGCGACAAGGATGCGCAGATTCGGATTCTTCTTTAC
>DAINZB010000049.1:3606-9030 GCA_036749135.1 Candidatus Nanopelagicaceae bacterium
AATGTTCCAACCATTGGACCCTCTGCTGACCAGCACGCAATCAATGAGAGAGAAGGAACTTCAGGTTGGTGAAGATGCAATAGATCGAATTCATTACTTGCAATCCACTGACGTACTCTCGACGTGGCTACCGGTCCAAATGCGACGCGTGCGACTGATCCATTAAATGGAACAGCAAGCGGTCTTCCAGCAGAGACCAACCATGGTTCTGTGACCGTTGATTCGTCTGAGACTGGTGCAATTACCGAGACGTAGTGCCCTAAGGAGATGAAATGCTCTGCCAACTCCTTGATATGAATCTGAACTCCACCTGGGGTATCCCAACCGTAGGGACAGACCATTCCAATTCGTGAAAGTGGAAGCTTCATGCGGATCGCTCCACGAAATCTCCATCAATCCATATTCGCTGCAACATATGCCAATCGACTGTTGATTCTTTAATATGCCGACCAAATCGATCCGCGCACACTTGTGTCATAGCTGCGATCTTTGATTTCTGATCCCCGGTTTCTGGAATTGCAATCTCGCCTTCGAAGATAATCCGAATACCTCGCTCCTCATATTTAACGAAGGCGGTGATTAACGGAGCTTTTGTTTGAATGGAAAGGAGGGCTGGGCCTATAGGCATGCGAGACGGTCCGCCAAGGAACTGCACCTCGACGCCAGATCGAGAGAGATCGCGATCTGCAACGAGCGCGACCAGTCGATTACTGCGGAGCCGTTGAGCAAGAATGGCAAGGGTCCGCGCATTCGCATCAAGAACTTCCATGCCGATCGACTCCCGATAAACGAGAAATTTTCTGAAAAGCTTCTCTGGTTTGAGGTGTTCAGCCACCGTTACGAGTGGCGCACCGCTTGCACAGAAGTATGCGCCGGCATGATCCCAGTTTCCAGCGTGAGGCAAGGAGACAATCACTCCCCTGCCAGCTGCTAATGGTGCTCGGAGCAGATCCTCATTTTCGACGACAACATTCTTCATAGTTTGGGTGGTATCCCAAGCAGGCAATCGAAATGTGTCGCACCAATATCGAAGGTAGGAGCGCATTCCATCTCTTACTAATTTCTCAAGTTGATCAGAATTCAAGTTTGGATGAACGCGAGAATAGTTGGAACGCAAACGATTAACGGGTGCTGGATTTCGTCGGGAGATGAGATCTGCGATCCCTTGAAAAATCTTGTATGCGATCGATGCCGGGAGCGCCTTAGTAACCTTCCACGCTAATGCGTAGGCCCAATATGAGATGAGGTCATTCATTTCGATCCCCGATAGACGATGATCAAGCGTTGTCCTACTGTGGTGAGCGATATCGCTAGGAGAAACCAGAAGCCAATCGATAATGCGTAACTGACTCCAAGTCCGTGCAAACCTGCGGAGATCAATACGACAATGAGTCGTTCAGTGCGCTCAGCGATTCCACCGATACATTCAATGTCGAGAGCCTCGGCACGAGCTTTGATGTAAGAAATGAGAGAGCCAGATATTAAGACGATAAGAATGACTGGAACTAACCGATCGTTATGACGACTGAGCCAGTAGGCGATCGCCCCTAATATGGAGGCATCCGCAACTCGGTCAAGCGTGGAATCCAGGAGAGCGCCCCATCGCGATGTTGAATTGCTAAGCCTTGCCATAGTTCCATCGAGGAGATCAAAGAGGACAAAGAGAGTTGTCACAATTGTCGCTGCAAAGAAGTGACCACTACCGAAGAGTGCAATCGCGACCGCTGAAGATGAGATTCCACCGAAAGCGCTCATTTGATTCGGTGTGATTCCAGCCTTGAGCAACCCGCGACATAGTGGCGTGATTACTCGGGTGACAGGCGCCTTAATTGAACTCTGAAGCATTGATCACATCGTAGAGTTCGGGTCTATGAGCGACCTAATCTCACACGGCTTGAAGCTCCACCTGGTCGGTGAACACAGTGATCTGCTCGCACGACGCCTGGGTATCCACAGCACTCCCCTTGCCGAGTCTGATGGAGCGATCTTCATGGTTAGCGCAACGAGTGGCATCGTCCGCGCCGATTCCCAAGTATGGGTTGAGGCTCGAGAGTTATATATCCCCTCCGTTGTCGTTATCACCGACCTGACCGCTGAGAACGAGACTGACTTTGAAGATATGGCTCTCATCGCTGGCAAAATTCTCGACCCAGTGGTGACGCCATACTTAGTGCTGCATCTCGACGATGGCTCTCCAGCCGCACTCATTGATCTCGCAACACAAATGATTCATGACCATAGTTCCGGGTCTCTTCAGATTCGAGAGAGCGAACCTGAACATCAAGAGGTTATTGCTGAATTTCGCGAGGAATATCTAGAGGCACTCGAAGCTGCCGGTGATGACGCCTTTGAAAACGCTCTGATATATCCAGCGCTTCCTTGGATTGAAAGTAATGACCTGGGGCTATCGGAGATCGCACAATTCTTAGATCGAATTCCAATTACTCGCTAGCGCGTTGCGAGTTGTCGATAGCAATTCCGGAAGTACTTTCGTCTGACCGATGATTGGCATGAAATTCGCATCCCCTGACCATCGCGGTACAACATGTTGATGAATATGTTCAGCGACTCCGGCTCCACTCAAAGCTCCTTGGTTCATTCCTAAATTGAAACCCTTGGCATGTGAGACTCTTCTTAACACCTTCATGGAATGCGCGGTAAGTTCAAAGATTTCATTACGTTCATCTGACGTGAGATCGGTGAGATCGGCTACGTGACGATTGGCGCAGATCAGTAGATGGCCGGCGTTATATGGATAGAGATTCATAACGACATATGCCGTTACACCGCGAAAGACAATTAATCCTTCTTCGTCACTCAGTGATGGGATTCTGCAGAAGGGGCATTCAACTCCGTTACCGGGAAGCGGACGATTCTCTCCAGAGAGATAACTCATTCGATGAGGTGCCCACAGTCTCGACCAGGAATCTGGCATCCCAGCTCCGCCGTGGAGAATCTGCTCGTCCATTACTTACACCTGAGTGCGTTCAGAGATGACCTTCAGTACTTCGGCGATCGCTTCATCGAGTGGAATGCCATTGCGCTGTTCACCATTGCGATAGCGGAAGGAGACGGAATTAGCGTTCTGATCTTCTTCGCCGGCAATCATCATGAATGGGATCTTCTCCATTTGAGCGTTGCGAATCTTCTTCTGCATTCGATCATCCGAAGTATCCACATCGATGCGAATTCCAGCCTTACGCATCTTCGCCGAAACTTCTTGAAGATATGGCAAGAAAGCATCAGCAACTGGAATAGCGCGGACTTGCACCGGCGCTAACCATGGTGGGAATGCTCCGGCGTAATGCTCGGTGAGCACTCCGAAGAATCTCTCAATCGAACCGAAGAGCGCTCTGTGAATCATCACAGGTTGCTGCTTCGTTCCATCACTCGCCTGGTATTCAAGATTGAATCGCTGTGGCAATTGGAAATCTACTTGGATAGTCGACATCTGCCAGGTTCTACCGATGGCATCCTTCGCTTGAACAGAGATCTTCGGTCCATAGAAAGCTGCACCACCTGGATCATCGACAAGTTCGAGATTTCGCTTCTCGGCAACGACGCGAAGCGCATTCGTCGCTGCTTCCCAGTCCTCATCCGATCCAACAGACTTCTCTGGGTTACGAGTTGAGAGTTCGAGATAGAAATCCTCTAATCCGTAGTCGCGGAGCAGATTCAATACAAAGGTCAGAAGGGAATCGAGCTCTTCTTGCATCTGATCTTTTGTGCAATAGATGTGAGCATCGTCCTGCGTAAATCCACGAGCTCGAGTGATTCCATGGATCACACCGGATTTTTCGTAGCGGTAGACGGTTCCAAATTCGAATAGGCGAAGTGGTAGCTCACGATAAGAACGAGAACGAGATCTATAAATCAGGTTATGGAATGGGCAGTTCATCGGCTTCATGTAGTACTTCTGACCAGCGCGCTTTACAGTGCCGTCAGCGTGGTACTCCTCATCCATCACCATCGGCGGGTACATACCTTCTGAGTACCAATCCAAGTGACCCGAAGTTTCGAAGAGCGCTGCCTTCGTTAAATGTGGCGAGTAAACAAATTGATAGTTCTCTTCTTCATGGCGACGACGTGAGTAATCCTCCATGGCGCGGCGAACGATTCCGCCCTTAGGATGGAAGACCGCTAGCCCACTTCCAACTTCCTCAGGGAAGGAGAAGAGATCGAGTTCTGCTCCAAGGCGGCGATGATCGCGCTTCTCTGCCTCGGCTAAGAGATGGAGATAACCATCGAGCGCCTCTTGCGATGGCCAGGCGGTGCCATAGATACGTTGCAACATCGGATTCTTCTCTGAGCCGCGCCAATAGGCGCCGGCAGAGCGCATCAATTTAAAGGCAGGGATATGTTTCGTTGAAGGTAGGTGCGGTCCGCGACAAAGATCGGACCAGACTGGTTCACCATCTCTTCCTAGGTTGTCATAGATCGTGAGTTCTGCACCACCGACTTCGACATTCGACTCATCATCGTGGCCAGATTTCAATCCAATGAGTTCACACTTGTATGGCTCACTCTTTAGCTCAACGAGCGCATCCTTCTCATTTGTCACGCGGCGACGAAAACGCTGACCCGCCTTAACAATTTTTCGCATTGCACTTTCAAGCTTTTCGAGATCTTCAGGTGTGAAGGGCTTGATCGGATCGAAGTCGTAATAAAAACCATCTGTGATCGGAGGCCCGATGCCGAGTTTTGTCTCTGGGAAGACTTCCTGGACAGCCTGTGCAAGAACATGTGCAGTCGAGTGGCGTAGGACCGCCAATCCTTCTGGAGATTCGATGGTGATTGATTCAACGCGATCGCCTTCAGCGAGCTCGGTCCAGAGGTCACGGATCTCGCCATTTATTCGGGCGACAACAACGTTGCTCTGATCTGCAAATAAATGGGTAGGGCGTTGATCTGGCGCAATCTGCTGCGGAATCCCATTTACCGTTACCGAAATTGCTGCGCTCATGGGCTCAGGTTAGCAACAGTTACAGGCGAGACCACGGTTGGCGCGGGATGGGGTCTGTGCGCTAGATTTCACCCTCTGATGTTGGAGCGAGGCTTCAACTTCGGTACGCGGACGTAGCGCAGTTGGTAGCGCGGAACCTTGCCAAGGTTCAGGTCGCCGGTTCGAACCCGGTCGTCCGCTCGCAGGAGAAATGGTCGGATGGCCGAGAGGCGAGGCTCAGGACTGCAAATCCTGCCACACGGGTTCAAATCCCGTTCCGACCTCCACCTGCACTGATTGATGGATGTTCACGTAAGGCAGTAAGAGATGTAAGACCGTAGTAACAAGGACGATTGGCTCAGCGGTAGAGCACCACATTGACATTGTGGGGGTCACTGGTTCGATCCCAGTATCGTCCACCAGATCTTCGATCTGTCTCCTCCTGGCCATCGCATTGGATCGAGAGTGAAATCGCAGTGTTG
>DAINZB010000050.1:0-1834 GCA_036749135.1 Candidatus Nanopelagicaceae bacterium
GCCTTGTAGCGACGAGACCAGTTTGTTGGCTCTTCGGTATATGGCTGACGGAGAACGCTAAAGACGCGATCGAGGCCCGCTGAGTCAACGACATCGCGAACGCCAACTAGATCAACATTTTCTGCTGGAACTCGAACGGTGAGATCCCCTTGGGCTACCTTGAGAACGAGGTAGATCTTCTCTTCACCTTTGATGGTGCGGGTCTCAATTGCTTCAATGAGAGCTGCTCCGTGGTGGGGATAAACAACGGTTTCACCGACTTTAAATGACATCGAGTTTTGCACCTTTCGATAGGGACCAATAATAGCAGGTAAGATTTGTTCTATGAAACGCAGCCAATACGCTCCGATTGCGATCGGAATTGCCTCTCTTTTTCTCTTGACAAGTTGCGGTGCAAATGGTCAAGGCGCACCCACTCGAATGATCAAACAAGTAACAGATGGCATCGAGAAGGATTCTGGTTCTATCTTTGCGAGAAACGTTCTTCTTGTAGCTCAGCCTGATGGCTCAGCAGTACTAGTCGGGACCTTCATTAACGAAGGCACAACTGCCGATGTTCTTAACTCAATCAGCGTTAATGGCACTGCACTCAAGCTTGATAAGCCTTCCTATGCACTTGAGCAGAACAAGCCAGTGATCTTCTCTGGCCCAACAGCGAATGCCCACGCTGTTATTGCGGGACTTAATGCAACCCCAGGTTCACGTGTAAAGATGGATATCACCTACGGAACAACACCTGGCATTACTGTCGATGTCCTTGTTCGTGAAAAGGATGCGATCTACGCCAACGTTGGCTAGCTCTTTACTTACGCTTCAAACTTATAGCCGAGACCGCGAACCGTCTGAATAAAGATGGGGTTCGCGGGATCGGATTCAATCTTTGCACGCAAGCGCTTAATGTGAACATCGAGAGTCTTGGTATCTCCGAAGTAATCGCTACCCCAGACACGGTCGATCAGCTGTGAACGAGTAAGTACTCGACCTGAGTTACGGATCAAGAATTCAAGGAGTTCAAACTCCTTCAGCGGAAGCGCTGTCTGCTCGTTATTGACATCCACAATGTGTCGCTCAACATCCATGCGGACTGGGCCGGCAGTCAAGATTCCATCTGGAACGCTGTCACCGAAATCTTCACCTTGGCGGCGAAGCACTGCGCGGATACGTGCGACTAGCTCACGTGTTGAATAAGGCTTAGTTACATAATCATCTGCACCGAGTTCAAGGCCAACGACCTTATCTACCTCTGAATCTTTTGCAGTCAGCATGATGACTGGAACATTGGAACGCTGGCGGATCTGGCGGCAGACCTCTGTGCCAGATAAACCGGGAAGCATGAGATCGAGCAAGATGAGATCAGCGCCATGGCGATCAAACTCTGCAATCGCACCATCGCCAGTGTCAGCAACGCGCACATCAAATCCTTCACGCCCTAAGAGATACGAGAGCGCATCTGAGAATGATGCTTCATCTTCGACAACGAGGATCTTCGTCATTACTAGGCCTCCACGGCTTTAAGCGTTGGTTGATTATCGTGACTAGAAAGTGGGAAACGGATGGTGAATGTGCTGCCGGCACCTTCAACCGACCAGACCGAGACATCGCCACCGTGGTTGGTAGCGACGTGCTTTACGATGGAAAGTCCAAGACCGGTGCCACCAGTTGCGCGGGAACGTGCAGCATCGACGCGATAGAAGCGTTCGAAGATGCGCTCAAGTGCGCTCTCTGGAATACCGATACCTTGGTCAGATACTGAAATCTCTGCGATGCCATCAACCACACGAAGAGCGACCGCTACGCGAGTGCCTTCTGGGCTGTAGTTGATCGCATTCTCAAT
>DAINZB010000050.1:1934-8614 GCA_036749135.1 Candidatus Nanopelagicaceae bacterium
TGGGTCGCTGCCTCTGCAGCCACTTCGCGCTTCACTCGATTTAACCATGCCACGGGCTAATCGTAGAAGGGTATGTAGGGCGCCTCTTACTGAAAGCCCACCATATGCGGACAAAACACCAAATCTTTACCCGTTATTCAGGGCTCGTTCACAGTCGACTCGGCGTCAGGTGTGGCCAGCCACTACCCTTTCCCAATGCGCGATCTATTCCACGAAGAGCTTGATGCCATTAACGAGACGATTCTCAAGATGGCTGGCCTTGTGCGAACTGCAATGGTCGACGCGACTCAGGCGCTACTGACAGCAGACCTCCACTTAGCGGAGAAAGTAATTGCTGCCGATCAGGTGATCGACGACATTCAGCATGATCTGGATAATCGCTCGATTAATTTGATGGCACGTCAACAACCTGTAGCAGCTGATCTTCGAAACTTAGTTTCAACACTTCGCATCTCTGCAGACCTTGAGCGGATGGGCGATCTCGCACACCATGTTGCTAAGACAGCGCGTATGCGATTCCCACATCCTGCAGTCCCAGAACTTCTCAAGCCGCTCTTTGTCGATATGGATAATGTCGCTTCTGCGATTGGCGAAAAGCTCTCCACGATCCTGCAATATAAGGATATCGAACGTGCTGTCGAACTCGATAAAGATGATGATGCGATGGATAACTTGCATCGTAAATTAATCGCTGCACTTTTGAGCGACGATTGGTCATTTGGTATCGAGCCAGCGATCGATATGACTCTGCTCGGACGTTATTACGAGCGCTTTGGCGATCATGCGGTATCAATCGCCAACCGCGTCTACTTCACCGTTACCGGTGAATACGTAACAGCTGAGTAATTACTTCTTACCCTGATTCGCAACCGCTTCGATAGCGGCCTTAGCTGCTTCAGGATCTAGATACTCTCCGCCAGTCTTGACTGGTGTGAAATCTGCATTGAGCTCATAAAGCAATGGGATTCCTGTTGGGATATTAAGTCCAGCGATTGCCTCGTCACTAATTCCATCAAGATGCTTCACTAGCGCGCGAAGTGAGTTTCCGTGAGCTGTGACCAGTACTGTCTTATGTTCGGCTAGGTCCTTCTTAATATCTGAATCCCAATAAGGGATCATGCGAGTGATGACATCCTTGAGGCACTCTGTTGCTGGCATCGCTGCACCGAGATCGGCATAGCGAGGATCCCCTGCCTGTGAATACTTATCGCCCGCATCGATCGGTGGAGGTGGCACATCGAACGAACGGCGCCAGAGCTGGAACTGCTCCTCACCATATTGAGCCAAAGTCTCTTTCTTATCCTTGCCCTGAAGCGCACCGTAATGACGCTCATTCAAGCGCCATGAACGACGGACTGGAATCCAGTGACGATCACAGGCATCGAGCGCGAGTTGTGATGTATGAATTGCGCGACGCAGGAGCGAAGTGTGAACGACATTTGGCAAGAGTCCACGATCTGCAAGAAGTGCACCGCCGCGCTTTGCCTCCGCTTCACCAGTTGCTGAGAGTCGAACATCGACCCAGCCAGTAAAGAGGTTGAGGGCGTTCCATTCGGATTCGCCATGGCGCAGAAGGATCAAGTTATATGAAGAGGACATGGAGCAAGAATAACTTAAATCAGATGCTCAAATGCCTTTAAATTTGCCAGAGATTCACCGCGCGAGACCCGCCAGGCCCATTCACGTCGGATCGCCGTCGAAAATCCGAGCTCCAATAATTGGTTGAAGGATGAGTCCGAATATTGAAGGACAGCGCCAAGTACCCGATCAATCTCTTGCTCGGTCACGGCATTCAGTGGCAGGCGACCAACCAAGTAAATATCCCCGAGTTCATTGATCGCATATGCGACGGAGTACATCGATGCATTCTTGGTTAGGAGCCACTCATGAACGGCAGCGATATTCTCATCAGGTTTGCGAATAACAAAGGCATTGATGCCAAGGGAATGATCGCCAACAACGAGAGCGCAATGAGTCTGTAGCTTCTTCTCGCCTGGCAGGGTAATAAGAAAGGTCTTGCTATCTACTTGTTCAGCATCGAGATCATGCGATGCGATGAACTCTTCAATTACCGCGAGCGGAGCGGCCATTACTGATTAACCGCGAAGAGGCTCTTTGGTTTTGGTTGTTCGATAGCCCAGTCATAGACCTCGAGCGTGCGACGGGCGGTCGCATCCCAACCGAAGTTTGCAGCATGTGAAGTGGCACCGAGTGAGAGTGAGATCAACCGAGCGGGATCTGCCAACAAACGTGAGATCACCGCTGACCAGGCCTTTGGGTCGTGGCCATCGACGAGTGAGCCAGAGATACCGTCAGATACTGCGGTACGTAGGCCTCCGACAGCGGTTGCTACTACTGGTGTTCCGCAGGCTTGGGCTTCAAGGGCAACTAGCCCAAAGCTCTCAGAGTACGAAGGGACGCAGACGAGATCAGATGCGCGATACCAATCAGGCAGATCGGTGCGAGCGATCGGCGGCATGAAGTGAACGACATCGTCGATCCCTAAGAACTTCGAGAGCGCCTTCAAACGTTCTGGCTCTTGTGATCCATTCCCAGAGGCACCACCGATAATGACAACAGCTAACTTCGCGCGAAGATATGGTGAGTGGGTCACCATCTCTGCCGCAGCACGAAGTAAAACTTCTGGCCCCTTATGTGGCTGGATGCGACCAACGAAGGTGATCATCTTTGCATCTGGTGCAATATTAAGTTTCTTGCGAGCAGCTGCCTTGCCAGTTCCGGCGGTAAAGCGTTCAAGATCAACGCCAGGTGCAACGACAAAGACATTATCTGGGCAGGCATCGTAGAGCGAGACAAGTGATGCAGCTTCTGCATCGGTATTCGCAACAAGAGCGGTAGATGCGGCAACGACCTGGCTCTCACCGATCTCACGAGTATGTGGCTCGGGCTTCTCACCTTCGGCAAGTGCAAGGTTCTTTACCTTTGCCATGGTGTGCATCGTATGAACTAATGGAATACCAGTGCGCTCTGAGACCATCCAGCCAAGTTGGCCTGAGATCCAATAATGTGAGTGAATAACATCGTAATAATCTGAAGGAAATTGTGAGACGGTGTGCATCATTGATGAGGTCAGTGCACAGAGTTGCGAAGGAAGTTCTTCCTTTGAAATACCTTCGTAAGGACCAGCTTCAAGATGTTTTACGGTGACGCCATCTGCAATCTCAACATCGGTGAGCCCGGAACGAGTTGCGCGAGTGAAGATATCGACTTGTACGCCGGCCTTTGCCATCTGCACAGCGTTCTCAACGACATAAATATTCATGCCGCCAGCATCACCGGTACCCGCTTGTTCCAGGGGGCTGGTGTGAAGCATGAGCGTCGCGACGCGGGCTTGATTCTTCATCGTAAGCCTTAGTCTAGAACTGCTCTGATCTCCCCCACCACTTTTCCTCCGCCGAGCACATCTACACGCTCATCGGGAGCATCAACGCCCCAGCCGCGAAGTACTGCAGTTACGACCGGACCACTTGCACGGTAGGAACCATCAGCAAATTTGATTGCACATGTGCGGCCATCAGCCATGGAGAAGACATTGACGCCTTCTGCACCATCTTTCATAAAGAAGCCAGGAATCGCCTTCATCAACTTTGAATGGAGACGACCAACGCCACCTGTCATCTCAGGGAATGCACGACAAGCTGCCATAACCTCTTGATGCACTGGATCAGTTGAGAGTGTGAAGTTATGAATGGCGCGAGCAAGTCCAAGTGTGGAAACTGCAAAGAGTGGCGCACCGCAACCATCGGCGGCGACATGTTGAAGCGGCTCGCCAGTAAGTGTGACGATCTCTTGTGCAATTAATTGCTGCAATGGATGATCGGGGTTTGTGTAACTCTCAAGATCCCAACCGGCTGCAGCTGATGCCGCGATCATGCCTGAGTGCTTGCCAGAGCAGTTCATCGAAAGTTGTGTAGCAGGCTTATCGCCCCAAGCGATCCGTTCGCTCTCTCCGAATGGCAATCCGGTTGCGCAGCGCAGCGCCTTCTCATCGAGACCAACTGAGGCCAAGATCGAGAGAATGGTTTCAAAGTGTTCAGCTGAGCCACTGTGTGATGAACAGACAACTGCTAATTGCTTCGGTGTGAGTTTTAATCCCGCACGGACCATGCCCGATGCTTGAAAGACTTTCACAGAAGAGCGCGGAAAGATTGGATGGTTCACTGATCCGCGAGTGCGAAGAACAGTTCCATCTGCACCGATCTCAACAAGGTGACCGTTATGAATGGACTCAACAACTCCGCTGCGAACAAGTTCGGCAAGGAGTTCGCCAGTGTTATTACTCACTTGGTTGACGCTCCAATGAAGACCAGATGTGAGCTTGAATAGTTTGACCTTCGGCCGCCATGTCATAGGCGAAGAAGAGTTGTCCTTCGACGAGACCGTAGAGACGCTGCCCCGCAGTAACAACCTTTGCCGATGGTGTGGAGTAACCCTGATCCATCGCGAGTTGAATCTTCGCGCCATCATGAACGCCGACCCAGCCTTCAGAGATGCCGGTGCTATGCGCAAGAACTACTTCTAGGACCTTATTTGGCTTAGGGCGCCAGAAGCCGACTTCAGATGCTGCTGGTCGGATGATCTCGTTGTTCTCATCGATGATCCAGCTACGTGAGTAATAGTTGAGAAAGTTTCGGCCATCATGATTGAAGGTGACCTCTTGTGCGAATTGGAAGGTCTCGATACTTGGGTATTCACCTTGGCCCTTACCGCGCCAGGTTCCAACCATCCATGCGAGTGGATAGAGATCTTCATGGAGATTTTCTGGGATTGTGAATGCCATTACTTCGTATCCTTTTCTGGCCTGAAATTCTTAGCCATTCCACGGGCTCCCCAGATGATGAAGGTAATCCCACAAGCAAAGGCGGCAGCGATCAAGAGCACGCTCGTCACAGTCACCACACCGATAGCCTACCTAAGATCGAGAAGCAATAAGATCTGACTATGGGATCAGCGCGTAAGAAGTTAGTCATCAAGGTGCTCAGTGGCTTTGATGATCCCGAGCGCACGATTCAGGCCTTTACCGTCGCTGCTGCTGCAATCGCCGGTGGCGTTGAAGTATCGCTCTGGCTCACCAGCGATGCGTCAGAGTTCGCACTACCAGGCAAAGCCAAAGAATTAACCCTGCCTCACGCCGCACCACTCGATGGTCTACTTCAGACAATTCTCGATCATGGCACTGTGACACTCTGCACCCAATGCGCTGCACGTAGAGGAATTACCGCAGATAGATTGATTTCAGGAGTTGAGATTAAAGGCGCTGCATCCTTTGTTGAAGAGATTATGGGCGAAGGCGTTCAAGCGCTCGTCTACTAATTATTCAGCAGCGACAATTACTTCTTGAGTCGCAGGAACACCATCAACTGTTAATACCTCAGTCACAGGTGTTGTGCGACGAATAACTGCAAGTGCGATTGGACCTAGTTCGTAATGGCGAGCCAGAGTGCCGATATATCCAACTTCTTTCTCGCCAGAGAATACCTTCGCGCCAGTCGTTGGATAGTGAACCATTGAGCCATCAAGATGGAGCAAGACGAGACGACGCGGTGGATGGCCCAGGTTAAATACCTTCGCAACTGTCTCTTGGCCGGGGTAGCACCCCTTCTTCATATGGACAGCGCCATTTAAGAAGCCAAGTTCATTCGGAATTGATTTGTGATCAGTCTCGAAGAGAATGCGCGCACGATGGGCAGCGACGCGTTCTGCTTCAAGTGCCCAGGTACCGACTTGGGTGTGCACGGCAGCAAATGCCTGCAACACATCAGATAACTCAGTGCGCGGAACGATCGCATAGGGACCGCCCAAACCATCATGCGCACCAGGTGCTCGAACAACGGCGTGAGTATCAGTCGCAGACTTTGGCTCAACGCGAAGCATGAAGACCATCTTCTGCAAGAAGGTAAGGAGTGATTCCTCTTTCTCGCGTTCGGTATGTAACCACAAAGTCTCACCATCATCGACGGCAAAGAATTGCTGAGTGATATGACCTTGCGCATCGAGCATTAATGATTCAACCCATTGACCTGCTTGGAGCTTGGCAAACTCTTGCGTTGCTAAATCATTCATCCAGGTCAGGCGATCAACACCGGTGATTGTGAGAATGGAACGGTGTGAGAGATCAGCGAAGGCAGTGCCAGCTGCGAGTGCGCGTTGTTCTTGATTTGGTTCGCCAAAGTGCCAGATCGCACCTCGATCGGGACCTTCTTCAACGAAGACTGCGCTCATGGCGCCAGTCTATTAGGGTCTATTAGGGCTTGTTGAAACAGGCCTCACAACGGCCAGCGATCGCCAGATGAGCGAGATCGGTATGGAAGCCGTAGTCATTTAAGAGTGCTTGGGTGAAGAGCGAAGTCTCTTCGATCGGGACCTCAATGAGGAGGCCACAATTCTCACAGTTGAGGTGGGCATGGAGTTGTTCGATCGCAGCGTGATAACGAACGCCACCGTGACCAACGTGTGCATGTTGAACGAGGCCAACATTCTCGAGGGTTTCTAGGTTGCGATAGACGGTGGAGAGGTTGATACCTGGGTGAGTCTCACGGACCTTCTCAGCGATCTCCTCCGGTGTCGCGTGATCTAACGCGCGGACCGCTTGAAGAACGAGTTCGCGTTGCGGGGTTAGTCGCAAGCCCTTTTGATGGAGTTCGTGTTTCTCAGCCATG
>DAINZB010000051.1:0-7746 GCA_036749135.1 Candidatus Nanopelagicaceae bacterium
TTTTCAACGCCGAAACGTTCAATGGGATTCCAGTACGTCATGACGACACCAGGCACACCAAGTTTTGTTGTCGCTGCAAGAAGATTAAAGACATCTTGTGCGCCAGTACCGTGCTTGAGTGATTCTTCAGCTGCGCGTTGAATAACAGGGCCATCCATTACTGGATCGCTATACGGGAAACCGATCTCAACTGCATCGACTCCGCCTTCGATCATCGCCTGAATAACAGTGATAGCGCCATCAATGGTTGGGAACCCGGCAGGTAGATAGCCGATGAGAGCCGCCCGGTTCTGGCTCTTCGTCTTAACAAATAACTCACTCAGAGGTGTTGAAGTTGTCGTCATTAAAGCGGTATTCCAAAATAGTGAGCAGCGGTTTGAACATCCTTGTCGCCACGACCGGAGAGGTTAATGAGAAGAATTGCTTCAGGTCCAAGCTCCTTGCCGACAATCATCGCACCAGCAAGTGCGTGGGCAGTTTCAATAGCAGGAATAATTCCTTCAGTGCGTGAGAGCAGTGAGAACGCCTCCATCGCTTGAGCATCTGTGATCGCGCGATATTCCGCACGACCGATGTCATGAAGGAAGGCGTGTTCCGGTCCTACTCCTGGATAATCCAAGCCGGCCGAAATCGAGTGCGACTCAACTGTTTGGCCATTCTCATCTTGAAGTACATATGTACGAGTTCCGTGCAGCACACCAGGAGTTCCTCCCGTAATCGTTGCCGCGTGCTTTCCAGTTTCAACACCATCGCCACCAGCTTCAAGGCCAATAAGTCGGACAGAAGCATCGTCGATAAATGGGTGGAAGATTCCGATCGCATTGGAGCCGCCACCAACACATGCAAGAACTGCATCGGGAAGGCGTCCCACTACATCAAGCATCTGTTCACGCGCTTCAACGCCGATGACTCGGTGGAAATCACGAACCATCTCAGGGAATGGGTGAGGGCCTGCAACAGTTCCGAGTAAATAATGCGTTGTTTCTACATTAGTTACCCAGTCGCGCATCGCTTCATTGATCGCATCTTTCAAAGTTTTTGAACCAGTAGTAACAGGAATAACCTCAGCGCCAAGTAACTTCATTCGCGCAACGTTGAGTGATTGGCGCTTCGTATCTTCTTCGCCCATATATACGACACATTCAAGGCCCATCAACGCCGCAGCGGTTGCAGATGCAACACCATGTTGACCAGCACCAGTCTCGGCAATGATGCGCTTCTTGCCCATTCGCTTTGTGAGAAGCGCCTGGCCAAGAACGTTGTTGATCTTGTGGCTTCCGGTGTGATTGAGATCTTCACGCTTCAGGAAGATTCGAGCCCCGCCAGCATGTTCAGCAAAACGCTTCGCCTCCGTCAAAATGCTTGGACGGCCGGTATATGTACGGTGCAATTCTGCAAGTTCATTTTGAAAGGTGGGGTCACTCTTTGCCGCAAGGTGTGCGGCCTCAAGTTGATCGAGAGCGCCAATAAGTGCCTCGGGAACGAAACGCCCACCATACGAGCCGAAGTGGCCGAGAATGGCGA
Source organism: Candidatus Nanopelagicaceae bacterium (assembly GCA_036749135.1). GTDB lineage: Bacteria > Actinomycetota > Actinomycetes > Nanopelagicales > Nanopelagicaceae > PALSA-747. The sequence goes on from DAINZB010000051.1 coordinate 1,525, forward strand.
GTTCGTCAATCAGATCCTGAGGAGTCATGTTCTTAAGGTACCAGCAGCACTACTTGCCTAGCAGTCTGGATATTGCCGCAATCGGATCCCCGGCCCGCACCAGCGTCTCCCCCACCAAAATTGCATCTGCCCCCAACTCCTCAACGTGGGCTACTTCACTGCGCTCCGAGATACCTGATTCGGCAACCTTGATAACGCCCGATGGAATCATCGGCAAGAGTTGGTCGAAGGCGCGTGGGTCAACGTCGAGAGTTTTGAGATTACGTGAATTCACTCCAACGATTGTCGGATTCGCTTCTAAGGCTCGCTCTAACTCTTCTTCATTATGAATCTCAACCAGGACATCTATTCCCAGTTCATTCGCCATCTGGTGAAAGTCACAATATTGAGATTGCGAGAGACCAGCGACGATAAGGAGAAGCAGATCTGCTCCCAGGACCCGCGATTCGATAACTTGGTACTCCGTAACAATGAAGTCTTTACGCAACATAGGAATCGAGACTTCCCGACGAACCTCAGTAAAGTCTTTCATGGAACCCTTGAAGCGACGCTCCTCAGTAAGAACACTGATCACAGATGCGCCACCAGATTCATACTGAGCAGCTAATCGAGCCGGTTGAAGAATTTCGCCAAGATCACCCTTCGAAGGAGAAGCTCTCTTTACTTCAGAGATGATCTTCATCTCTGATCCGGCCAGCGCTTGTAGCGCTCCACGCAAATCAGCCGCATCGGATAGCTGCGCCTTTAATTGATTAATTGGAATAGAACGGCGTTCGACATCCTCGAGCACGCCCTCAATGATCGAATCAAGCACGCTGCTCATAGAGTTGGATCCACATCATCATTGAGAGCGGACCATGGGGTCGCAGGCTTACGTTCAAATTTTCTCTTTCTCTCGCCGCGTATTGATAGGCGAAGGAGAAATCCTGCCGCTAACATCATAATCAGAATGTAGATGATTGTGCTCATGTGATTGCTCTCATCGAATTGGCTGATGCAATTGCTCCGAGAACCGCAGCTGCTTTATTTTGACATTCTAAATCTTCTGATTGAGCAACCGAATCGGCGACGATTCCAGCACCTGCTTGCACATAGGCTGTCCCACCTTTTATTACAGCAGTGCGGATCGCGATACATGAATCAATATTTCCACGGAAATCGAAGTAGCCAATCGTCCCACCGTAAATTCCACGACGGGTGGGTTCCAATCGCTCAATAATCTCCATGGCTCGTGGCTTTGGGGCACCAGAGAGTGTGCCTGCTGGGAATACCGCGAAGAGCGCATCCGCTGGGGTCGATTGTGATGAAAGCTTGCCCACCACTGTTGAAACTATATGCATGACATGCGAATAACGTTCTAGGTGCATGAATTCAACAACCTCAACAGTTCCAGCTTCACATACTCTGCCAAGATCATTTCGGCCAAGATCCACGAGCATCAAGTGCTCTGCGCGCTCTTTTGGATCTGCCAAAAGTTCTTCACCGTTACGTTGATCTATCTCTGGGTCTTGGGATCGCGGTCTTGTTCCTGCGATCGGGTGCACTAAGACTTCGCGGCCCGTGATCTTTACCAGAGCTTCTGGGCTAGATCCAACGATCTCTAAGCCATCGTCAAAGCGGAATAGGTACATGTAAGGACTTGGATTTTTCAAGCGCAGCGCTCGATAGATATCAAAAGCCGATGAGGTAACTTCCATGGCAAATCTCTGAGACAAGACAACTTGAAATGCCTCACCACTTCGAATCTCTTCTCTAATGATTTCAACCTTTTGACAGAACTCCTCAGAACTCATATTTCGAGAATATTGTGGCTTCACTATCTGAAGCGGCTCTGAGATCATCGATCGAGTCGGAACTGAGAGCGCATCGATCATCAACTGAAGACGTTCACTCGCATCCTCGTAGGCCTCATCCATCCGTTCCGAAGTGCCATCCCAGTTAATTGCATTCGCGATGAGAGTGAGCGATCCAGTGAGGTGATCAAAGATCGCTAAGTCTGATGTCAACATATATGCGATTTCCGGCAGATCAACATCGTTTACTGCAATTTCAGGAATCTTCTCGAGACGACGCACAATGTCATACCCGGCGTACCCAACTAAACCACCAGTTAACGGTGGCAAACCGTCAATCGTCGGACTCTTCAAATGTGCAGCAGTTATCTTCAAGGCATCGAGTGGATCGATTCCGGTTGGAACTCCAGCCGGTGCCTTTCCTTTCCACACTGCAAGGCCATCTTCTTCAGTAAGGGTGGCGAGTGAATTAACGCCAACAAAGGAGTAACGCGACCAGACTCCACCATGTTCGGCAGACTCCAAAAGAAATGTTCCACTTCGATCACCGGCAAGCTTCTTATAAACAGTTAATGGAGTTTCGTGATCAGCAAGAATGCGCTTCCAAACGGGAATAACGTTATAACGTGCAGCGTATTCGCGAAATTCTTCTAAGGTCATCATGGTTGGAGATCCAGATTTCGATGGAAGCAGCTTCGCTCGCCAGTGTGACAAGCAGCGCCTATCTGATCGACTTTGAGAAGGATTGCATCGCCATCACAATCATAAGAAGCGCTCACCAACTTTTGAGTGTGGCCCGATGTGAGCCCTTTCTCCCAGAGCTCATGTCGACTTCGACTCCAGTAAGTAACTCGTCCGGTTGCGAGCGTCTGCTCAAGGGCTTCGCGGTTCATCCAGGCAACCATCAATACATCACCACTCACGTGATCCTGCGCGATGGCGGCGACGAGTTCACCACGGTCAAAGTGCTCCGTGATCTCTACGGGAATTGTCGACGTCATCAGCCCATTCTGCCCTATTGGCGCCTAGCGGCGAATTGAATAACCACGTGCCGAGAGATCTTCCTTGACCTCAGCAATTGTGAAGGTGCCAAAGTGGAAGACACTCGCCGCTAGGAGCGCATCAGCCCCAGCGTCGAGGGCGCTTGCGAAATCCGATAACTTTCCAGCTCCCCCACTTGCAATGACCGGGACAGAAGAGATTGCTCGAACTGCTCGAATCATCTCGATGTCGTACCCATCACCTGTGCCATCGGCATCCATTGAATTAAGCAGAATCTCACCCACACCTCGGGTGATGCCTTCCTCTACCCATGCGAGTGCATCGAGGCCAGCGCTCTTTCTCCCACCGTGAGTCGTGACTTCAAATCCCGAAGGGGTTTCTGCCCTTCTCGCATCGACTGATAAGACCAATACTTGGTTGCCAAAACGATCTGCTATCTCATTAATTAACTGCGGATTGTTGATCGCTGCAGTGTTTATGGAAACCTTGTCGGCGCCCGCACGCAATAGACGATCCACATCTGCACTCGCTCTGATGCCACCACCTACCGTGAGTGGAATAAAGACCTGTTCGGCGGTTCTACTCACCATCTCAAGAGTTGTTGATCGATCTTCAACAGATGCTGAAATGTCGAGGAAGGTCAACTCATCTGCGCCAGCATCTCCGTACAACTTTGCAAGTTCTACCGGGTCGCCTGCGTCACGAAGATTTTGGAAATTAACTCCCTTAACGACTCTGCCTGCTGCCACATCAAGGCACGGAATGATTCTCTTTGCCAGCATTAGCGACAGGTTTCAATTGCTTCTGGAAGTGTGAATGCGCCTGCGTATAACGCTTTGCCGACGATCGCACCTTCAACGCCAATAGACGTGAGAGATTTGATTGCAACAAGATCAGCCAGTGTTGATACGCCACCGCTTGCGACAACAGGCCTTGTTGTAGCAGCACAAACTTCTCGAAGTAATTCAAGGTTTGGCCCGGTTAACGTTCCATCCTTTGCAACATCTGTCACGATATAGCGAGAACATCCATCACGATCTAAACGTTCGATCGTCTCAAAGAGATCTCCACCTTCACGTGTCCAGCCTCGTGCAGCGAGCGTGTGGCCTCGCACATCGAGACCGACAGCAATTCGATCCCCAAATTCAGAGATCACTTTTGCAGTCCAATCAGGATTTTCGAGTGCTGCGGTTCCAAGGTTCACTCGTTCACAACCGGTAGCAAGGGCACGGCGAAGCGAATCGTCATCACGAATTCCGCCAGAGAGTTCTACGCGTAGATCAACGCTCTTGATTACCTCTGCCAAGAGATCGGCATTACTTCCGATTCCAAATGCCGCGTCGAGATCAACGAGATGGATCCACTCGGCACCTGCAGCGAGAAATTCAAGCGCAACCTCACGAGGGTCTCCGTACTGACTCTCAGCTGAGAGTTCACCTTGCACAAGGCGAACAGCTTTGCCGCCTTTTACATCAATAGCCGGAAGCAGTTCTAAAGTTCTCATAAGGTCTCCGCCCAATTCTTGATCAATGTTGCTCCTGCTTTACCACTCTTCTCGGGATGGAATTGTGTGGCACTCACCTTTCCATACTCAACAGCAGCGATAAAGCGCTCGCCATATTCTGTTGTGGACGCGAGGATCGCTGAATCAACGCTCTTCACCGCATAAGAGTGCACAAAATAGAAAGATTCGTTTTCAATGCCGTGAAAGAGTTTCGAGTTGGGCGCTGACGAGACAGTGTTCCACCCAATATGCGGCAGGACCGGCGCGTTGAGAGGTGTCACTTCACCCGAAAAAACTCCAACGCCTGAGTGAGAGCCCTTCTCGGCACCGCGTGAAAAGAGGATCTGCATTCCTACACAAATGCCAAGTATCGGCTTCTCAGATTCCACTCTTGCTCGAATGATCTCTTCGCCACCGATGGCGAGAAGTTGATCCATGCAGGCACCAAACGCACCAACGCCAGGAACGACAAGTCCATCGGCTGCTAAGGCGCGATCGCGATCAGCAGTAATCTCAACATCGTGCCCTGTTAATTCAAAGGCGCGTTGTGCAGAGCGAAGATTCCCCGATCCGTAGTCGAGTATCGCGATCAAAGAGTTCCCTTTGTAGAAGGAATCCCTGCTACTCCGTCGCGAGAAACGGCATCGCGAAGTGCGCGAGCAACGGCTTTGAATTGTGCTTCGAAGACGTGATGGGCATTGCGTCCTTCAAGAACGCGAACGTGCAATGCAATGCGTGCTTCAGCGACGATTGATTCCCAGATGTGGCGGCCTAAGGTCGTATCGAAGGTACCTATGAGCTCTACGATTTCTGGTTGGCGATGTACAAGGTAAGGACGTCCAGAGAGATCTACCGCTGCTTGGACAAGAACTTCATCAAGCGGGACCATGGCATCACCGAAGCGACGAATTCCAGATTTATCGCCAAGCGCCTCTCTAAGTGCCTGACCAAATGCGAGCGAAGTATCTTCAACAGTGTGGTGTGAATCGACATCGACATCACCTTTTGTTACAACGGTGAGATCGAAACCTGAGTGCTTACCTAATTGTGAGAGCATGTGGTCGAAGAAAGGAACACCGGTCTCAACGTTGATCTGCCCAGAGCCGTCAAGATTGATCTCAACGCTAACGCTGGACTCTTTGGTCTCGCGTACGACTTTGGCACGACGAGCACTTCCATTCGCTGATGTAGTCATCTTCCTTCTTTCCGTTTCTTTTTAATCAGAGCTAATTATGAGGCAAAGCTATGCATCACCGAGAGGAATTCATCGTTTTCACGAGGAGTTCCTATCGTGACGCGTAAATATCCTTCAAGACCGGTATCTCGGATGAGGACACCGCCATCAAGGAAGCGCTGCCACACCTCATGGCTCGTTCCTGGAAAGCCACTGAAGAGAATGAAATTTGCGGCACTTGAAAGTGGCTTCCACCCGTTGAGAGAGATTGCAGCCGCAACTCGTTCACGTTCAGCCTTAATCTCTTCGATTCCCGATTGCATTAATTCTGCATTATCGAGGGCGACCTCAGCGGCTGCCTGTGTAAGAGCGCTCAAGTGATACGGGAGTCTCGTGACGAGCATGGAATCAATCACTGCTGGATGAGCTACGAGATATCCAAGTCGAACTCCTGCAAAGGCAAATGCTTTACTCATTGTGCGAGAGACAACCACGTGTGGAAATCTCCTGATGAGAGTGACAGCTGAATCTTCCGGCGAGAACTCGGCATATGCCTCATCGACGATAAGAAGTCCCCCAACATCCCCCGTTGCTCGAGCAATCTCTTCGATATCAGAGATTGATGTCGCAGTTCCAGATGGATTATTAGGTGTTGTTAAAAAGACTAGCGAGGGTTTGAGCTCGCGGATTCCAGTCGCTGCACCAGATGCGTCGACACCAAACTCTGAATCTCTACTTCCGACGATCCA
>DAINZB010000052.1:0-7685 GCA_036749135.1 Candidatus Nanopelagicaceae bacterium
GTCGCCAAGTTGATTCCTTTGAGAGTGATATCGATTTTCAGGGCATTCCACTTCCACCAGTGAGAGGGGTCTTCATTCGGGCCCCGTGGGTGGAGCGAGTTGGAGCTCATGTGCAAGTGCTGGCGGAGGTCTCTACATCCGAGGGCTCGCATCCCGTTGCGGTGTCTCAGGGAAGGCTATTAGCCACTTCATTCCACCCTGAGATAACTGAGGATTTTCGTATCCACGAGTATTTCCTTAATGAGATAGTCGGGAAAAGTACCCGCTAAACTTCTGCCAGGATTGAAAAACTAGACGTTCAATAAAAGGTGGGTGTTTCATGTCAGGCCATTCCAAATGGGCGACGACCAAGCATAAGAAGGCGATTATCGATTCTCGCCGTGCGAAGAACTTTGCCAAACTCATTAAGGGCATCGAAGTTGCGGCGCGCAATGGTGGTGCGGATATGGATGGAAACCCAACTCTCTACGATGCTGTAACGAAAGCGAAGAAGAGTTCTGTTCCTTCTGACAATATCGAACGTGCTATTAAGCGTGGTGCTGGACTTGAATCAGGTGGTGCTGATTACCAGACGATTATGTACGAGGGCTATGGCCCAGGTGGTGTCGCACTGATGATTGAATGTCTCTCCGATAACCGGAACCGAGCAGCATCGGAAGTGCGAGTCGCTGTCACCCGTAACGGTGGCAACATGGCAGATCCCGGCTCCGTCTCCTATCTCTTTAATCGCAAAGGAACCGTTCTCCTCTCTAAGGGAGATGGCAAAATCACTGAGGATGCTGTCCTCGAAGCCGTGCTTGAGCATGGCGTTGAAGAAGTAAATGACTTCGGCGATAACTGGCAGGTTGTCTGTGAAGCTTCTGATCTCGTTGCAGTGCGAACTGCTCTTCAGGAGGCGGGAATGGATTATGAATCAGCAGATTCCTCATTCCTTCCATCCATGACGATCGCCCTTGACGCGGAAACCGCCCAGAAGGTCTTCGATCTTATTGACGCCATTGAAGAGCTTGATGACGTTCAAAACGTCTACGGCAACTTCGATGTCTCTGACGAAGTTATGGCGAGCCTCGGTTAGTCCCTTCTGTCGCTAGGTACTCTTACTACGTGATAGTTCTTGGTGTTGATCCTGGCCTCACCCGTTGCGGGGTAGGGGTTGTGAAAAGCCATACCTATCAAAAGTTGGAAATGGTTGGCGTTGGTGTCATACGAACATCAACAGAACTGACTCTTGAATATCGCCTCCTTGAGTTGGAGCGGGAACTTCATTCTTGGATCGAGTCAACTCGTCCAGATGTCATCGCAGTTGAGCGCGTCTTCTCACAGCTCAATGTGAAAACAGCGATGGCAACTGCTCAAGCTGCCGGGGTTGCACTTTTGATCGCAGCGCGAGCAGGGATACCTGTTGTGATGCACACACCGACCGAAGTGAAGGCGGCAGTAACTGGATCTGGCCGGGCAGATAAGAAACAAGTAGCTCTCATGGTTCAAAATATTCTTGGGCTCGAGAGCATCCCAAAACCAGTGGATAGTACGGATGCATTGGCCTTGGCTATCTGTCACTTATGGCGAGGTACTGGTGATTCGCGAATTGCTGATGCACTGGTGAAAGAAAAAGCGAGATTAAAGGCCCTAGCTCGATGATCGCATCACTTACAGGAGTTGTTAAATCTGTGACGGCGCAAAGTGCTGTTATAGAAGTGGGTGGTGTAGGAATATTGGTGCAGTTAACAAGTCGACACGGCGCCTCACTGGTCGTAGGTCGGACTGCTTCTCTCCACACCACCTTGTTGGTTCGTGAAGATTCGCTGACGCTCTTTGGCTTTGAAAGCATAGAAGAACGAGCGCTCTTTGAACTCTTGCAGACAGTGACTGGGATAGGCCCGAAGGTCGCACAATCAGCTCTGAGTATTTATGAAAGCCAAGAAATTCAACGTGCGATTGCACAGGAAAATTCTGGTTTGCTAGAGAAGATTCCTGGACTCGGGAAGAAGGGCGCTGCCCGACTCGTCCTAGAGCTGAAGGATAAGGTTTCGGCGACAACGGGATCTCTTCCGTCTATAAAGAGTGAATGGCGTGATCAATTGTTGGAAGCACTTACAGGATTAGGGTTTACCTCTCGCGAGAGCAGCGATGCGGTTGAGAGTGTTAACGAGCAATATCCAGATGCATCTGATCGTTCGCTTGAGACGCTGCTCAAATTTGCCCTTCAAATTCGGAGCCGTAAGTAATGAGTATTTCTCGTTCTCAGTCCGATGATGAAGAGCGCTCACAAGAGCTCGCTTTAAGGCCCCATGACCTCAACGAATTCGTCGGGCAGTCTCGCGTCGCAAATCAAATTGATCTCTTACTGAAGGCTGCGCGGGCTAGGGGTAAGTCAGCGGATCACGTACTGCTCTCTGGTCCTCCGGGACTTGGTAAGACAACCCTTGCGATGATTATTGCTGCGGAGATGGAAGCACCAATACGCATCACGAGCGGTCCTGCGATTCAACATGCTGGCGATCTAGCAGCGATCCTCTCTTCACTGGTTGAAGGTGAGATCCTCTTTCTCGATGAGATTCATCGGATGTCGCGTCCGGCTGAAGAAATGCTCTACTTAGCGATGGAGGATTTCCGCGTCGATGTCATCGTTGGAAAGGGTGCAGGAGCCACTGCAATTCCGCTTGAACTTCCGCACTTCACTTTGATTGGCGCAACAACGCGCGCTGGCCTCTTGCCAAGTCCATTGCGTGATCGCTTCGGTTTCACCGCTCAGCTCGATTATTACGAAAATGCCGAACTCGCTCGCATTGTTGAGCGAAGTGCGGGTCTATTGGGGATCGGTATCGAATCAGCCGCGGTTGAAGAGATTGGATCGCGCTCGCGAGGTACACCAAGAATCGCTAATCGACTCCTGCGCCGAGTTCGCGATTACTCCGAAATTCATGGAACGGGCTCGATCACATTGAATGATGCGGTAGCTGCCCTTCAGATGTATGAAGTTGATCAGATTGGTTTGGATCGCCTTGATCAGGCCTTCTTGGACATTCTCATCAAGCGATTTAATGGCGGCCCGGTCGGCATCTCAACTCTTGCTATGTCGATAGGTGAAGAGGCGGAGACGATCGAAACCCTCTGCGAGCCATTCCTAGTCCGAACTGGATTGGTCGCTCGGACGCCGCGGGGGAGAGTGGCAACCGCTGCAGGCTGGATTCACCTCGGATTGACACCACCCGCCACGCTCGGGGTCGATATTCCGAACCTTTTCGACACGCCCGCATTTGATGCCTAGACTTCGCTCTTATGTCCGCAAATATCTCTAAAGCCACCAAGAAGCCTGCCAAATCCGGCCGGACTTTAGCTCTCCTCGCCGTAGTGATCATCGCCTTTGGCGCGGTTGCGATCTTCCAGGGCGATACCAAGTTGAAGTTGGGTCTCGATCTCCGAGGTGGAACGAGCGTCACGCTCGCCCCTAAGGTCCCAGCAGGTGGAAAGCTCGATAAGGCGGCGGTCGATCAAGCGGTAGCAATTATTCGCCAACGTGTGAACTCACTCGGTGTTGCAGAGAGCGAAGTCTCTTCGCAGAGCAATGGCGACATCATCGTTTCTGTACCAGGAAATTCAAGTAGTCGAGTCGTGGATCTCGTGGGTGCAACAGCGCAACTTCGCTTCCGACAAGTCCTTGCAGTTGGTTCAGGAAATGCCACATCATCATCAACTTCATCAGCGACAACCACAACAACTAAGGGTGGGAAGAAAGTTACCTCCGCGCCCGCTGCCTCGTATCCGGCCGGCGTTAACGCGGCGCTTGATACCGCCTTCAAGAATCTTGATTGCACAATCGCAGCAAACCGCCAAGGTGGAGCAATTGATGATCCGGCAGCGCCACTCGTTTCTTGCTCTCGCGATGGATCATCGAAATACATCCTTGCTCCTGCAGAAGTAGAAGGAAACCAAGTTTCTAAGGCGAGCGCTGTTCTCGATAATACAAACGGAAACGGCTGGATGGTCCTCTTGAGCTTTAATGGCGCGGGTACTTCTGCCTTTGGCAAGATGACAACTCGTGTCACTTCACTGCCTTCTCCACAGAACCAAGCTGCGATCGTGCTTGATGGGTTAGTGGTGAGTGCGCCTCGCATTAACGAAGCGATCAACTCAGGCTCTGCTCAGATCACTGGTAACTTCACTCAAACAGATGCGACTGATCTCTCAAATAAATTGAAGTATGGCGCTCTTCCATTGGCGCTTACTGTTCAAGAGATCAACCAAGTTTCACCAACTCTTGGTTCAGATCAACTCCATGCCGGCCTTCTAGCCGGTCTGATTGGCTTGATCCTCGTTGTCCTTTACTCACTTTTGTACTACCGCGGACTTGGACTTGTTTCGGTAGGTTCCCTCGTCGTGGCTGGAACGATCACCTATCTCTCATTCTTACTCCTTGGAAAGTGGATTGGATTCACTCTGACCTTGGCGGGAATCGCGGGCGCGATCGTCTCCATCGGTATTACGGCGGACTCATTTATTGTCTACTTCGAACGACTCCGTGATGAGGTTCGTGAAGGTAGATCTCTTCGAACTGCAGTTGAGACTGGCTGGCAGAGAGCGAAGCGGACCATTCTCGTGGCTGACTTTGTCTCTTTGATCGCGGCTGCGCTTCTCTACTTCTTTGCAGTCGGTGGCGTGCGTGGCTTCGCCTTTACCTTGGGCCTCACAACTTTTGTGGACTTGATCGTTGTCTTCTTCTTCACAAAGCCATTCGTCACGATTCTTTCTCGAGTCGCCTTCTATGCACACGGAAGTTCTTGGTCGGGATTGTCAGCGAAGAGCTTGGGTGTAGTTACTGTTGATGGAAAGGATGCCCTCTAATGGCTCTATCAGGAATTGGTGGCCGTCTCTATCGCGGTGAAACATCGATCAACTTCATCGCCCAAAAGCGACGTTGGTTTGCCTTCTCAGGTCTGCTCATCATCATCTCCGCTATTGCGCTTGGCACGCAGGGTCTCAAGCTTGGTATTGAATTTAAAGGTGGCTCGGTTATCACCGTTCAAGCTCCAACAGTGAACATCGCTGATGGAAGTGCCGCGCTGAAGAGCGCAGGAATAACATCAGAAGCGATCATTCAAAAGATCGGTTCTAACAAGCTTCGCTTGCAGACAACTGACCTACCTCAGTCAACAATTTCGGCTGCACGCGCGGCGCTGGCAACAACATTCAAGGTTGATTCTGCGAATATTGATATTCAGACCGTTGGACCATCATGGGGTAAAGAGATCACTCACAAGGCGATCTACGGTCTCATCGGCTTCTTGCTTGTCGTGATGCTCTATCTCGCCATGGCCTTTGAACCGAAGATGGCGCTCTCTGCAATTATTGCCGTTATCCACGACGTATTTATTACCGTTGGAATCTACGCTCTCGTAGGGTTTGAGGTAACTCCTGCAACCGTTATCGGATTCTTGACGATTCTCGGTTACTCGCTCTACGACACAGTTGTTGTCTTCGATAAAGTGCGAGAAAACACCAAGGGAATCACTTCCACTGCGAAGCAGACGTATTCCGAAGCTTCTAATTTGGCGCTCAATCAGACTCTCGTCCGCTCATTTAACACCTCGTTGATTGCTCTTCTTCCGGTAGCGTCGATCCTCTTTGTCGGAGCTGGTCTCCTCGGAGCTGGAACCCTCAAGGATCTCTCCCTTGCACTCTTTATCGGTCTCGCAACTGGTACGTACTCTTCGATCTTCGTGGCGACACCACTTCTTGCAACACTTCGCGAACGTGAACCAGCGATGAAGGCACTTGCAAAGCGCGTTGCTGTTCGCGGAGGAGCTGTTGAGTCGTCGATCGATAAGAACACCGCCGGAGTTGTGACTTCAACACACTCTAAGGAATCGCATGAACGTGGACCTCGTAATCAACCAAAGCGCAAGCCCCGTCGTCGCTAACGGGTAACGACGCTCGAGAACTTAGGTGATCACGTGTTGAGCGGGACCGGTTCCTCCAAAGGCGCCGAGCAGCTCTTAGCACCGCTCAAGAGCTCATTCCACCAGCATCATCCTGAGTCAACGCTTGATGAAATTGATCGCGCCTTCGTAACCGCTGAACAGAAGCACGAGGGACAACTACGTAAATCTGGCGATCCATATATCACCCATCCAGTTGCGGTAGCAGAGATACTTGCAGAACTTGGTTTAGATCAACCGACGCTCATCGCCGCACTTCTTCATGACACCGTTGAAGATACGGGTTACTCCCTAGATGAATTGAAATCTGACTTCGGGGCTGAAGTAGCCTCGTTAGTTGATGGAGTCACAAAGCTCGACAAACTCACTTATGGACCGACAGCGGAAGCTGAAACGCTTCGCAAGATGGTTATTGCGATGTCAAAGGATGTGCGTGTTCTCGTTATCAAATTGGCCGATCGATTACACAATGCTCGCACATGGAAATTCGTTCCACCGGAGAGCGCTGCCCGTAAGGCGAGAGAGACTATTGATATTTACGCACCATTAGCGCATCGACTTGGTATGAATGCGATCAAGTGGGAACTTGAGGATCTCTCCTTTAAGGTGCTTGAACCTAAGAAATTTGAGGAGATTGAGCGACTCGTTGCCGAACGTTCTCCCTCCAGAGATGCACTGACATCAGAGGTAATCGAAGCGGTCAATGCAGATCTCCTTACCGAAGGAATCTCAGCAAAGGTCACTGGCCGTCAAAAACACTTCTACTCGGTCTATCAGAAGATGGTCGTGCGCGGTCGTGAATTCAATGACATTTACGATCTTGTGGGAATTCGGGTCTTGGTTGACGATGTACGAGATTGTTATGGTGTTTTAGGTTCTATCCACGCTCGTTGGAATCCGATCCCTGGGCGTTTTAAAGATTACATCGCTATGCCAAAATTTAATCTCTATCAATCCCTTCATACGACAGTGATAGGTCCAAATGGCAAAGCAGTTGAGATTCAAATTCGAACCTTCGATATGCACTCTCGTGCGGAATATGGAATTGCGGCACATTGGAAATATAAATCTAAAGGGAGTGAACCTGCTCAAGGCCCAGAGATGCTTTGGCTCAAGCAGTTGCATGAGTGGCAACAGGAGACAGAGGATGTAGGGGAGTTCCTCGACACACTTCGCTATGACCTGACTACGCCGGAAGTCTTTGTCTTTACGCCAAAGGGTTCTGTTATTGCTCTCCCAGCTGGTTCCACCCCCGTCGATTTCGCCTTTGCAGTTCACACTGAGGTCGGTTATCGCTGTGTGGGTGCAAAGGTCAATGGGAAGTTAGTACCACTAGAGTCCTCTCTCACCAACGGCGATGTCGTTGAAGTTGTCACAAATAAGAATCCAACTGCTGCGCCAAGTCGCGATTGGATCAACTTCGTACAATCCCCACGCGCGCGGTCAAAGATCAAAGCATGGTTCTCTAAAGAGCGGCGAGAAGAGGCCATTGAAGCAGGTCAAGAGTCGATCGCACGCCAGATGCGAAAAGCCGGGCTCCCACTCCAGAAAATACTTGCTGGTCAGGCGCTCTTAGAACTTGCTCATGATCTGCATTATTCGGATATTGAAACACTTTATGCCGCGGTAGGGAATGGCCATGTCTCGTCAGCATCAATTGTCGAGAAATTGGCGGCGGCGATTGGTGATAACCAAGAGTTTGCACAGGATCGAAGTGATGAAATCTTTATCGCCCATTCAACGGCG
>DAINZB010000053.1:0-1818 GCA_036749135.1 Candidatus Nanopelagicaceae bacterium
ATCCAATTTCCATAAGAAATCTCTGAGACATACATTCCGGTGTTGCCAAGGCGACGATATTCCATGGTTGAGAGAGTACCCTCTTGATATGAAGATGCCATCCCTTTTTGGAGCAATTTTTTCCATCGGTGCTTCGCCGGTATTCGCACTCGCTGCTCGAGCCGATGAAGGCGGTACGGGGCCACATATCCATGAAGAGAGCCACGGCCTTGAGGGCCTACCGATCGTGATCATCATCGCCGCGCTCATCATCGCGGTTGGACTCGCTTATGGGATTGGAAGGCGTTCTCGGAAATAACGCCTGAGCACTGCTAGGTTTTACCCACTCGCACCTCTGGTGTGGGTGTTCACATCAAGAGCGAAGTTCGGTGAAATCCCGACGCTGTCCCGCAACTGTAAGGGTCTTCGAAAGAAGTACTTGAGCCAGGTCGCCTCTCGATATGAGCGAAGTATCCGACCTCGGAGGAAGGTCGGGCCTTTCAACAGAATCACTCTCTGTGACTGATTCCTCGAATTGCCCCCTTTCTCCCTCAGACTCTTTGAGGGAGTTTTTTAATGCGTATCAAAAGTTCACTTGTTCTTGCGCTGGCATTGGTGGCGGTATCTGCCCCATTGGCGACAGCAGTACAACATCAGCCAACTCGAATCGTTTCTCTTTCACCAAGCGCCACAGAAGATCTCTTCGCTATTGGGGCGGGCAAGTCAGTTGTTGCCGTTGATTCACTCTCTAACTTCCCATCAACTGCACCCATCACAAAGCTCGACGCTTTCACTCCCAATGTTGAAGCGATCGCAAAGTACAAGCCAGATCTCGTCATCTTGCAGTCATCTGCCACCAAAGCAACATCGGTCAAAGCAGCTCTTGAAAAATTGAAGATCAAAGTCTTCTTTGAAGTCACTCCTGCCGATATCTCTGGAGCCTATGCAGAGATCAACGCGCTTGGGGCCGTGACAGGAAATACTGCGAAGGCGGCAAAAGTCGTTGCGACCATGAAGAGCGCTATCGCTAAAACTATCGCGGCAGGAAAGCGTTCAGCTCCTATCGCCATCTTCCATGAAGTCGATAACACGCTCTACTCCGCGACATCAAAGACCTTTATCGGTCGGGTCTACGCAGATTTCAATACAACTAATATCGCGGACGCGGCAGACACCGCTGATAGCTATGGATATCCGCAACTGACTAACGAGTATCTTCTCAAAGCAAATCCTGCAGTCATCTTCCTTGGTGATGGCGAGCCAGTTTCGAGCGTAGCCTCACGCGCAGGATGGAATTCCATTAGCGCAGTCTCTGGGAACCACATCGTTGAGCTACCGGCAGATATCCCATCACGCTGGGGGCCACGCTTAGTCAACTTCTACCAATTCGTTTCATCCACGCTAGCAGCGATCAAGTAACAATATGAACTCAGGCGAGATTTCACCAAAGCAACATGGGATAACACCCATGTGGAACTGGAAGATCACTGCGACTTCCGCTGCTTTGGTGATTCTCGTTGGCTTGGCGGCAATTAGTTTTGGCCCAATCAACTTGAGTTTTGCAAAGATTCTTAAATCATTACTCGGAATCCATGGTGGACTATCCGGACAGGACCGAACTGTGCTGATTGACCTGCGACTCCCCCGTGCACTGTTAGCAGCTCTTGTAGGCGCAGCACTCGCATCCAGTGGTGCGGTCTATCAATCAGTCTTTCGAAATCCACTCGCAGATCCGTATCTTCTCGGCGCGGCAAGCGGAGCGGGTCTTGGCGCCACAATCGCTATCACCAACACTCATGGCGATATCTACCGTCTATTGCCCGTCTTCTCTTTCGTCGG
>DAINZB010000053.1:1918-7291 GCA_036749135.1 Candidatus Nanopelagicaceae bacterium
CTAGGGGCGCGCACACTTTTATCTCCTGCCGAACTTCCCATCGGAGTCATCACGGCCTTTGTTGGTGCTCCATTCTTTTTAATAGTCCTTCGACGACGTAGAACGGTTCAATCATGATTCTCGTAGATCGCCTCGATGTCACCTTATCCGGCAAGAAGATCCTCAACGATCTCTCGCTATCAATCCCTGACGGTGTATGGAGTTGTCTGGTGGGGCCTAACGGAGCGGGTAAGACCACACTCCTCAAGGTACTTCTCGGAAATACCCCATATTCAGGTTCCGTCACAAGCAACGGAGAAGAAGTCTTCAGAAGTCACCAACGTAACGTTGCCTTCGTTCCCCAACAGCCACATATCCCCCAGGGAATTACCGTGGCCGAGTACGTAACACTCGGAAGAGCGAAGAAGGATGGCTGGGGTAATGAGAGCGTCAAGAGTCGGGCCCTCATTGCTGAGATTTTAGAACTTACCCATCTCTACGGGATGCATAAACAACTTGTCTCACACCTATCAGGTGGCGAAATGCAACGAACCCTGATCGCGCGAGCGTTAGCTCAAGAACCTGAACTTATCCTTTTAGATGAACCAACGAGCGCGCTCGATCTCCATCATCAGATTGAAGTTCTCAACAACTTACAATTTTTGCAAGAACGTGGAGTAACGATCGTCTCGACGATGCATGACATCACTCTTGCCGCCATGTATGCCGAACGAATCATTGTGATGCAGTCAGGTCGTGTACTGGCGGAAGGTGATGCGCAAGAGATCATCCACTCGGCTGAACTACGCAAGGCCTTCGATGACCGTATCAATGTTTTCACTCTCGACTCTGGTCGACCTGTGATCGTTGCGAAGAAAGATGGTAAGTAGTCTTAGCGAACGTGGGACTCGACAAATGGGGTCTTTACTACCTCGACTTCACTCATTCTGCCGCGTACATCAATCTGTAGTCGATCACCGATCTTCACGGTTGGATCGAGTAGAGCAAGTCCGATACCGACTTTAAGAGATGGTGAGAAAGTTCCGCTCGTCACTACTCCTACTTGATTGCCTTTGCGAAGAACCGACATATCTGCGCGAGGAATTCCACGATCGAGCGATTTAATACCTTTTAACGAACGCTTGATGCCAGCCTCTTTCAGTTCTGCCAGTGCAGCCCGACCTTTAAATTTAGGCTTGGCGAGAACAACTGCCCAAGCAGCGCCAGCCTCAATCGCCGCGATATCAAGCGAAAGCTCATGGCCGTGGAGCGGATATCCCATCTCGGTACGCAAAGTATCTCGAGAGCCAAGTCCGCATACTCGACCATCAACCTTTGCAATCGCATCAACGAGAATCTTCCAGAGCGGGAGTGTCTGATCCCAGGTTGGTACTAATTCAAAACCATATTCACCGGTGTACCCAGTTCGGCAGATAATGACCGAGCCGAGTTCGTCATGCCCCGGAATTACTCCTTCACTAAATGCCATGTAATCAAAATCAACAGTGATTCCAAGTAAAGAGATTATCTGTTGAGAGAGCGGTCCTTGTAAGGCAAGCACTCCGTAACCATGATGCGCACCAACAATCGTGACACCGGCTGGTGCCTCGGCCTGAAGGGTGCGAACAACTTCTGCGCAGTTGGATGCATTAGGAATGAGGAATAGATCTTCCGCACTTCGTCGATAGACAATGAGGTCATCGATCACGCCACCTTGATCATTACAGATCAGGTTGTATTGAGCGCTGCCATCTTCAATTCGATTGAGATCATTGGTTAACATCGAGTTGAGGTATCCCAGGGAGCCAGAACCTCTGACCTGAATCTTTCCTAAGTGAGAGACGTCGAAGAGCCCTACCCGTTCGCGAACTGCAGTATGTTCGGCAATCACTCCACCTGGTGCACCGGCTGCAGTACCTGCCGGGTATTCAATGGGCATATCCCAGCCACCAAAATCGCCGAGCTTCGCGCCGGCATCTAGGTGCCATTGATAGAGCGGAGACTTCAATTCGGTCATGGCCTCAACCTAGCAAACAAGGTATTTGGGCGATACTTATGCGAGCGTTATCAAGCAAAAAGTCGAGCGCAGTGATTAGATAATGCAATGGCAACTTTGAAAAGCTCTCAAAAACTATCGTCTGAGATCGTGGTCCTCGGTTTGGCTTCGAAAGATGGAAAACTCGTCGTGGAGGTCGCAGATTCCGGTCTTTACGCAAAGACCTTCCTTCCAGCGTTAGAGGAAGTCGGTGCGACTGGATCGCGTGAAGAGATCATCAAAATACCGACCGACTCAGCGTCCCACCATCGATTGGTGATCTTCACTGGCTTGGGAGAGGCAGCAAAGAATTCAGAATATCCCCACGAGATCCTGCGCAGAGCGGCTGGAGCAGCTGTTCGCGCGCTCGCTGGGAAAACCAATGCAGATTTCGCCCTCCCTCACAAGAGTGTGCAGAACTTCGCTGCTATCGCTGAAGGAGTGGCGTTAGGTGCCTACTCATTCGATACCCATCGCGGTGCCTCAAAGGCGAGCCAGAAGAAACCACTTGGAACAGCGACAATCATCTCCCACCTAAGCGACGAATCATCGACCAAATCAACTGTGAAGAGAGCAATGCTCCTTGCAAAGTATGTTCATCTCGTTCGCGATCTCGTTAATACTCCGGCAAACCATCTCTCTCCCTCGATCTTTGTGACGAAGATGAAATCCATGGCCGCCGGCTTATCGGTCAAGATTGAAGTTCTCGATGAGAAGGCTTTAAAGACAAAAGGTTATGGCGGTATCTACTCCGTTGGCCAGGGTTCAGCGAATCCACCTCGGCTCCTTTATATCTCGTACTCCCCTGCAAAACCGAAGAAGCGATTCGCATTCGTTGGCAAGGGAATTACTTTTGATACCGGTGGCTACGCATTGAAACCAGCTGCAGGTATGGATGCGATGAAGACAGATATGGCCGGTGCTGCTTCAGTCATCGCCGCAACGTTGGCGATTGCCGAATTGAAACTTCCAGTCTCTGTCCATGCATATGCCTGTCTTGCTGAAAATATGATCAGCGAGAACGCAACTCGTCCTGGCGATGTCATTACGACTCTCAGCGGCAAGACGGTTGAAGTTCTCAATCCTGATGCCGAGGGTCGACTCGTGATGGCAGATGGCCTAACCCGGGCAGTTGCTGACGCCGAAAAATCTGGTGGCCTCGATGGCTTGATTGATGTCGCAACCCTTACCGGAGCTCAGATCATCGCCCTAGGTATCCGTACCGCCGGCTTGATGAGCAACAACGAAGCTTTCACCGAAGAATTCCTCAACGTTGCCAAATCCACTGGCGAACTCTTCTGGCCGATGCCGCTTCCCGAAGAGCTGCGCGCCACTCTCGATACTCCGGTGGCAGATATCGCCAATGTCGGGGATAAGAGTGGCGGAATGCTCGTCGCCGGCGTCTTTCTCAAAGAGTTCGTTCCGCCAACTACCCCATGGCTCCACTTGGATATTGCTGGACCGTCCTATACCGAGAAGACCGGGCATGGCTATAGCCCTGTCGGAGGAACTGGAATCGCGGTCAGATCTCTCGTCGCCCTCGCTGAGTCGGCTGTATCACACCCGTAATTGAGAGAGTGAGGGGCGGAAATCGTCCCTTCGTTTCGTGGCAGGATTAGCCTCATATCCCCTCGTCGATGAGGGGTAGTTTCGGTCGGTTGAGATAGATGATTGAAGGGTTGGGCTGTGGCTGATTTTGATCTCGTGATTCTTGGTGGCGGTTCGGGCGGTTACGCGGCCGCGCTGCGTGGCGCACAACTTGGTTTATCAGTTGCGCTTATCGAGAAGGATAAAGTCGGAGGAACATGTCTGCACCGCGGATGTATCCCAACGAAAGCTCTCCTCCATGCCGGTGAAGTCGCAGATAGTTCACGTCACGCATCTGAATTTGGAGTAAATGCCCAATTCATCTCAATGGATATGAATGCAGTCAACGCATATAAAGATGGAGTCGTTTCAAAGTTGCATAAAGGACTGCAGGGTCTGATCAAATCTCGAAATGTCACCTACGTTGAGGGAACTGGCCGATTGGTCTCCCCTAATACGGTTCAAGTGAATGGTGAGAATTACACTGGCAAGAACATCATCCTTGCAACTGGTTCATATCCACGTACTCTTCCAGGGCTCGAAATCGATGGCCGTCAGATTGTCACATCTGAAGAAGCGATGAAGTTCGACTATGTGCCAAATAGCGTCATTGTTCTTGGTGGCGGAGTTATCGGATGCGAATTCGCATCAGTCTGGAATTCATTCGGCTCTGAAGTAACGATTGTTGAAGGGTTGCCACGACTGGTTGCTCTCGAAGATGAATCTTCAAGCAAGCAGCTCGAACGCGCCTTTCGTAAGCGCGGAATCAATTTTGTCACTGGTGTGAAGTTCGCTTCTGCAACAAAATCTGATGCCGGCGTAACCATCACTCTAGAAAATGGCGCTACTCACACTGCCGATGTACTTCTCGTAGCAGTTGGCCGAGGCCCTGTTACCTCTGGTATCGGTTATGAAGAGCAAGGCATTGCAATGGATCGTGGTTACATCACGGTAGATGAGAAATGCCGTACCAGCGTTCCAGGTATCTGGGCGGTTGGCGACATCATCCCTACTCTTCAACTTGCTCACGTCGGTTTTGCTGAGGGAATCATGGTTGCCGAGGAGATTGCAGGACTCAACCCACGTGCCATTAATTACGACGGAATTCCAAAGGTTACATACTCTGAGCCAGAAGTTGCCTCTGTAGGCCTCTCAACTGCGGTCGCAAAGGAACGTGGTTACGACGTTGTTGAGTTGAGTTATGACCTTGCTGGTAATGGAAAGGCGAATATCCTCAAGACCGCTGGTTCGATCAAACTGGTCGCGCAGAAGGATGGGCCAATTCTCGGTATTCACATGGTTGGTTCACGTGTTGGTGAGTTACTCGCTGAAGCACAATTGATCTTCAACTGGGAGGCAGATGCCTCCGATGTTGCACAACATATTCACGCTCACCCAACTCTCTCAGAGGCGATGGGCGAAGCGCATATGGCACTTGCAGGCAAACCACTTCACGCACACGGGTAATAGGAGCAAATCGAGATGACTTTTTCAGTAACGATGCCAGCACTTGGTGAATCAGTAACCGAAGGAACAGTTACTCGCTGGCTCAAGAACGAAGGCGATATGGTCGCCATGGATGAGCCGCTACTCGAAGTTTCAACTGACAAAGTTGATACCGAGATCCCATCCCCTGCCGCTGGTATCTTGCAAAGTATCGTTGTTCCTGTTGATTCAACAGTTGCTGTTGGAGCAGAACTCGCGATCATTTCATCCGATGCATCGGCTCCTGCTGCACCTGTCGCTCCTGCTGCACCTGTCGCTCCTGCTGC
>DAINZB010000054.1:0-7287 GCA_036749135.1 Candidatus Nanopelagicaceae bacterium
GTCATTCGCTCACCCTTCCAAGTGCTTCAAAGAGATGACGTTCAACAACCGGTAGGACCTCATCGATTGAAATCTCTCGACCTAACTCCTGAGCCATTGATGTCACGCCAGTATCGCTGAATCCGCAGGGAACGATTCGATCGAATGCCGTGAGGTCGGGGGAGACATTGAGAGCGAAGCCATGCATCGTGACCCCTTGAGCCACTCGAATGCCGATCGCGGCAATCTTCCGATCTCCATGTGAGTCACGAAGCCAGACACCAGATCGTTCGCAATAGCGTTCTGCGCGAATCCCGAACTCTTCACAGACTGCGATGAGTGCAGTCTCGATTTCACGGACGAAGCCGACTACCTCATTCCGATTTTTCAATTTAATGATTGGGTAGCCAACGAGTTGTCCTGGGCCGTGATAAGTAATTTTTCCGCCGCGATCAACATCGATGACTGGAGTCCCATCCATTGGACGTTCATCGACGGTGGTTCTACGACCAGCGGTGTAGACAGATGGATGCTCAAGGAGAATAAGAGTGTTTGGTCGATCGCCCGTGACTACCTCGGCATGGATCTTTCGCTGTCCCGCCAGAGCATCAAGATAGGGAACAAGACCCAGGCTCTTGAGAGCTAATTGCGCTGAGGTCTTTGAGGTCAATGTCACTCCTTTAGCCTAATTGGAGAGGTGAAATTTCGCTAAATAGCGGGTGAATGTGCCTGCATCCCTCCCTTTAAAAGGGAGATTCATGGCCGCACCGATTAAACTAGGGTTTGCAACTCCCCAATAAGCACAATCTACTTTCTGTGAATGGATATTCGTATGTCTGCAAGTAAGCATCGCAAGCCGCTATGGATCGCAATCCTCCTCGTTCTGGGTTGGTTCATGGTCTCGGGAGTCACTGGCCCACTCTTTGGGCAACTCTCTACTGTGCAGAAGAACGACAACTCAAAGTTCCTGCCTAGCTCGGCCGAGACAGAGCGCTTCAATGCTGCAGCCGCTGGGTTTAACTCCGGCGCCAACAAGTCACTTCCAGAGTTGGTCCTCTTTGTTGGTGATGCGACCCCTGCCACCGTGGGCGCGACAAATGCATTTCTTCAGACCCTCGGTTCACAGCCACTCGTTGATAAAGATGGAAAGTCCATTCCACAAGTCAGCGCGAAGCTTTCAGATTTCTTAGATCCCAATAGCCCATTGGTTGCCTTCCCATCGAAAGATGGCAAGGCGATCCTTGCGAGCGTTCCATTTAACGCAGATCAAACTGGTGTGAACCTGGCGAATAAGAAGCCAGCACTTCCTGCTGTTACGGACTCAATCCGTTATTACTCAGCTCAGTTCGCTGCGAAGAGCGGCCTTACTTCACATGTAACAGGTATCGCCGCGATTCTCTCTGATCTTTTCGGCGCATTCGGCTCACTCGATTCAAGTCTCTTGCTCACCACAGGTCTTGTTGTGGCAATTATTTTGATCATCGTATATCGCTCTCCAGTCTTGTGGATCCTGCCACTCTTCTCAGCTGGAATTGCACTCAGCTTTGCCGGAGCTGTGGTCTATGAACTCGCGAAGCACAACATCATTGCGCTCGATGGCGCATCGCAGGGAATTCTCTCAGTTCTCGTATTAGGTGCCGCAACCGACTATGCACTTCTCTTGATTGCGCGTTATCGCGAAGAGCTTCACCATGAAGAGTCTCGTTTTGATGCGATGAAGAACGCCTGGCGCGGAGTTGTAGAACCAATCGTTGCATCAGGTTCAACTGTTGCGATCTCGCTCCTTTTGCTCCTCCTCGCGAGCCTCTCTAATAACCGTGGACTAGGTCCAGTCGGTGCAGTGGGTATCGCTTGCGCAGTCATCACAATTATGACCCTGCTTCCAGCAGTGCTTGTTCTCTTCGGCCGCTGGGTCTTCTGGCCTCGGATTCCAAAGTTTGGATCTGAAGATGAGAAGCTCTCAGGTCTTTGGTCAAAGGTTGCGAATGCAACGGCTCGAAAGCCTCGCCAGTACTGGGCTGCGACTGGACTTCTTCTCGTTATCTTTGCAGGCTTTGCGACAACGCTTCATGCGAGTGGAATCTCAACAGCACAGGGCTTCACAAAGGTTCCTGATTCCGTGAAAGCGCAGAACCTTGCACTTAAGTACTTCTCTGGTGGAGAGGGACAACCAACTGAGATTTGGACAACCGAAGCAGCTGCACCAGCGATTACCGCGAAGCTGAAGTCGATGGCAGGAGTAGCTGCCGTAGTTCCTGCTACGGATGGACCAATGAGTAAAACCCCGAAGGTTGTTAATGGCCACGTCATTCTCAATGCGACCTTAGTTCCAACTCCAGATTCCACTGAAGCTAAGAACATGATTCCTGGTATCCGTGCTGCAGTACATGCGATCGATTCAGCGAGCTTGGTTGGTGGCACGTCTGCGGTCTATTACGACACAGCGAAGGCAGCGACTCGAGACCAGAGTGTGATTATTCCGGTTGTGTTGATCGTCATTGCGATCATTCTTGGACTCTTACTTCGAAGCGTTCTCGCCTCACTCATGCTTCTTGTCACTGTAGTGCTCTCGTACTTGGCAACACTTGGCGTGTGTGCACTTGTCTTCCACCATATCTTCCACTTTGCTGGTGAAGATAGTGGCTTCCCACTCTTCGCCTTTATCTTCTTAGTGGCACTTGGAATCGATTACAACATCTTCTTGATGACTCGCGTTCGCGAAGAAGCGCAGAAGTTGGGTACTCGAGCCGGAATGACGAAGGGCGTCACTGTGACAGGTGGTGTGATTACCTCTGCTGGAATCGTTCTTTCAGCGACCTTCACCGTTCTTGGTATTTTGCCGCTCGTCTTCCTCGCGGAAATCGGCTTCTCGGTCGCCTTTGGCGTTCTGCTCGACACCTTGTTGGTTCGCTCGATTCTCGTTCCTGCGCTGGTTCACCAGTTCGGGTCAAAGATTTGGTGGCCTTCCAAGTTGCAGCAAGAAGAGGCGTGATCCAACTACAGTAACTCTCATGAGTTTACGAGTAGGAATCTCAGGTTATGGCTTAGCAGGGCGCTATTTTCATGGCGCCCTCTTGGCATCCGTTGGCTTTGAGGTTGTCGGTGCCGTCACAAGTAATCCTGACCGAATCGCACACCTCAAGGAAGATTTCCCTGATGCTATGGCTGTGTCGACAATCGACGAATTGATCGCACTTGGATTAGACCTGCTCGTTGTCGCGAGTGCAAATACCGCGCACGCATCAGATGCGATTGCTGGACTTCGCGCGAAGGTGCCAGTGGTAATTGATAAACCTATGGGCCGCACTTTGGAAGAGACAGTTGCGATCATTAACGTCGCAACCGAAGAAGGCGTTCCGGTTACTACATATTTCAATCGCTTGTGGGACTCCGATATTTTGACTCTCAAGCTCGCCCTCGATCAAGGAATACTGGGCAATATATTTCGATTTGATTCTCGATTCGAAAGATTCCGTCCGGAACCGAATCCGACATCATGGCGTGAGCGTTCTACGACAGTTGAAGGTGGTGGCAACCTCTTAGATCTTCAGCCACACCTCGTCTCAACTGCGCTTCATCTCTTTGGCCCGGCTGAATTGGTCCATGCGTCAGTCAGATCCATTCGAGGTTACGCTGATGATGATGTTGTCCTCGTACTGAAGCATGAGAGTGGTGTGGATTCTTACCTCTCAGCTAGCGCAATCATTGGTGCACCTGGTCCACGTATTCGTCTTAGCGGTGATCGAGGCTCGATCGTCATCAACGAATTGGATCCACAAGAGCCACTTCTTCGCTCTGGTAAGCGTCCGCATGATGGTGTGTGGGTTGAAGATACTCGCAGCAAAGCAGAGCTCTACCGCGGGGATGCCCAAGAGGAATATGAGTCATTGCCAGGCAATTATGCGACCTTTTATTCCATGGTTCACGATGCCCTCCAAGGTAAAGGGGAGTGGCCAGTGACTACGAGTCAGGCCATTGCTGTTGCAACAATTATTGATCAGGCACGAGAACTTTCCATTCGATGAGCGCAGACTTTGATTGCATTGTTGTCGGCGCTGGGTTGTCGGGGTTAACGGCAGCTCGTTCATTGCAGAGTGCAGGTTTATCCACACTCGTTATTGAATCAAGCGATCGACCGGGAGGTCGAGTCAAGAGTGACATCATCGATGGTTACACCCTCGATCACGGTTTTCAGGTGATTAACCGTGGCTATCCCAATATCAAACGGTCGGGAATTCTCGATGAGTTGCGTTTCACCCCTATGGTTGATGGAGCAATTCCTTTCCGAATATCGGGTGGCGTGCACAAACTCAGTGACCTTTCCACACCATTTCTTCGCGGTGTCTTCCTCACTGAGCCAAAGAAGGTCTCAGCACGTATTCGTTTGGAGATCTATAAGAGTTTCCTTCAAGGTCGACCAGGATTTGTCAATGGTGGAGTTTCGGCATTCTCAGATGCACTCGCTCGCCCGGTGGCCGATATCCACTATGGAGAGACTGTCCATTCGATCGAGAGTGGAATCGTGCAAACAGACCACGCTCGTTACAGCGCGGAACATATCGTCGTTGCGACGGATGCTGTGACTGCTAATCAATTGGTTGCTAGTTTGGAAGTTACACCCATGATTAGCTCAACGACGTGGTATCACGTTTCAAACAGTCACATCGATGGTGCGGGCAGATTCACGGTTTGTTCAACGGGTAACGTCATCAACACCTTTGCGATCTCCAATCGCGTTCCTTCTTATGCCCCACATGGCAAGCAACTCTTCTCTTCAACAACTTTGCAGGTCACTTCCGAGAGTGAAGTTCGTCGAGAGCTATCGAAGATCTGGAAGACGGATACCTCTCGCTGGGAGTTGATTGCTCGATACGAGATTAAGAAAAGTCTGCCGGTTCATCCATCGGGAAAGCCGTTGTACTCAAAATTCGAGATTGAACCCGGTCTCTTTGTTATCGGGGACCATCGTGCTTACCCATCTCAGCAGGGAGCGATGGAGAGCGGAAGAAGAGTTGCGCGCGTAATTATTGAGCGAGCTCTTCGAGCGCGTTCACAAGGTGCGGATAATCAAAGGTAAATCCTGACTCAGTCAGTGCAGTCGGGAGAACTTTCTTTGATCCAAGGATCTCTGTTGAGAATCCACCAAGAACTGTCTTAAGCGCAATACCTGGGACAGGGAAGAGCGCTGGTCGATGAAGTGCGCGAGCCAGAGCAGCGGTGAACTCTTGGTTGGTGACTGGGTTTGGAGAAGTGAGATTAATCGGCCCTGATACATCACTCTCTAAGAGATGGCAGATTGCGCGAATCTCATCATGCAGAGTGATCCACGACCACCATTGCTTACCAGATCCGATCTTCCCGCCGAGACCAAAGCGGAAGAGTGGCAACATGCGTCCAAGTGCACCACCAGTAGGTTCTAAAACTAAACCGGTACGGATCTTTACTGTTCGGGTATCGCCAGCGAGATCGGCTGCAGCTTCCCATTCGCGACACACTGCAGCGAGAAAATCATCGCCACCGCGATCGCTCTCGTTTACAGCGCGGTTTCCAGTCTCACCGTAGTAGCCAATAGCGCTTCCAGAGATAAAGACCTTTGGCTTTACAGTTGAGACCGCTTGAGCAATCGTCGTTGTTCCAAGTAGTCGAGAATTAAGAATTTCAGCACGATACTTTTTTGTCCAGCGATGATCACCAACATTTGCACCAGCGAGATGGATAACCGCGTCAACGCCCTCTAGTGCTGCAATATCAATGGTGCCATTCTTTGGATCCCATGAGATCTCATCTGGAGCAGCAGCTTTGCGGCGCACCAGACGTTGAACGGTATGGCCTTCACTACGGAGATGACCGACGAGAGCGCTACCGATTAGACCGGTTGAGCCTGTTATCGACACACGTTGAAGTGAAGTAGGCATCGTGAGGTTAGAGACCTAGATCTGATTCGAAGTTGCCACCTTCGAGGCGCTCTTTGAGAGTGACCAAGAAGCGAGCGGCATCTGCACCATCAACGATGCGGTGATCGTAGGAGAGTGCCAAGTAGACCATCGAGCGGACAGCGATAGTTTCTCCGCCATCAGTGCCCTTCATGACCATTGGACGCTTCACGACTGAACCGAGACCAAGAATCGCAACCTGAGGTTGGTTAATGATCGGTGTATCGAAGAGCGCACCACGACTTCCGGTATTTGTGATGGTAAACGTTCCACCACCAAGCTCATCTGGCGTGATCTTGTTATCGCGAGTGCGAGCTGCAACATCTGAAATCTTGCGAGCGACTCCACCCATATTGAGATCGCCGGCATCGCGAATGACTGGGACAAGAAGTCCGCGCTCTGTATCGACGGCGATTCCAAGATGTTCTGCACCGTGATAAGTGATTTGATCGCCATTGATAGAAGCATTCAAAACCGGATGCTGCTTGAGCGCTTCACACACTGCAACGGCAAAGAATGGAAGGAAGGTTAACTTCACACCTTCACGAGCCTCGAATGAACCCTTTGCAGATTGGCGAAGACGATCAATCTTCGTAACATCTACTTCTACGACCGTTGTGAGTTGTGCGGCGACCTGTAGTGACTCGACCATGCGCTCGGCAATGACCTTGCGAAGACGTGTCATGGTGACGGTAGTACCGCGAAGTGGTGACACGGCAACTGCAGCAGGTTTCGCAGCAGATGGCGCGCTTGCAGCGGCTGCTGGTGCAGCAACTACAGGGGCTGGCTTTGCAGCCAAGATATCTTCTTTGCGGATACGTCCACCGATCCCAGTTCCCTGAACACGGGAGAGATCAACGCCATTTTCAGCCGCCAATTTACGGACGATCGGAGTGACATATGCATCGGTGTTAGCAACAGGTGCTACAGGTGCAGGCGCTGATACAGGAGCAACAGGAGCTGATACAGGAGCAACAGGTGTTGCGACAGGTGCGGCAACTACAGGCGCAGCAACGGCACCAGCTACTCCGATAAGAGCAAGGCGAGCGCCAACTGCAACAGTTGAATCAACTGGGACATCGATAGAGATGATTGTTCCAGCGGCAGGGGATGGGATCTCGGTATCAACTTTGTCGGTTGAAACTTCAAGGAGAGCCTCATCGACAGCGACGGTATCGCCAACTCCCTTGAGCCAACGCGTGACAGTTCCTTCAGTAACAGATTCACCAAGTGCGGGCATCGTTACAACAACACCGGCAGCCTGAGTAGCGGGTGTAGCCACAGGTGCTGGTGCTACTGGTGCTTCTACTTGGACAGGTGCAACAGGCGCAGCAGGAGCGACAGGTGCAGCAGGAGCGACAGGTGCAGCAGGAGC
>DAINZB010000055.1:0-3759 GCA_036749135.1 Candidatus Nanopelagicaceae bacterium
GGATACTTCGATCCTGCCGTGGACTATGGAAGTCCTCAACTCAATTCTGAAGTAATGGAGATTGTCGTGACATCTGTGAAGAAGAAGGTAGCTGCACTTATCTCTATCGGAGCGATTTCGCTACTTGCTGGCTGCTCCAGTACTTCTGCTGCCTTCACTGTTGGGAAGGTATCAACATCAGTATCCGATGTTCAGAAGAGTGTGGATAATATTCTTGCCGCTAGAAAAGGCGTCGATACAACATCGATGAATCTTCAAACTGGTGCCGCGCTTGTCGAGAACCAAGTTCAATTCCTTTTGGTCTCCCAACTTCTTGCAGATACTGCGAAGAGTCTCCACATTACTGTTGCCCCTAGCGAAGCTGCCGCTGCAAAAGCAGCAGCAATCAAGCAGGTTGGTGGTCAAGCACTATTTCCAAAGGCGCTTGTCGGAGCAGGTATCGATCCCCAAAGTGTTGATCTGTACTTCACAAGTGTTATCTACTCTCAAAAGCTCACCGCATTTCTCCAACAGAATGGTGCAACTGCAGCAAATACTGGCCCAGCGTTAACAACTCTTGTCGCAGCTGTGGGGCTGAAAGAAGGCGTGACGGTCAATCCTCGCTATGGAAAATGGGATTCAAAGACTGCAACACTCGTTCCAGCCGATGCATCTTCTGGTGCCGTAAAGTCCAATAAATAGCGCTAGACAATTTCTTGATGTCAGAACTCAATCGCCTTCGTGAGGTGATGGATCGACTTCGTTCACCTGGTGGTTGCCCATGGGATGGCGAACAAACCCATGCCTCTCTTCTCAAATACCTTCTCGAGGAGAGTTACGAATTTGTAGAGGCGGTCGAACTTAACGACCGGGAAGCGATGCGCGAAGAGCTTGGAGATCTTCTCCTTCAGGTCTACTTCCACGCCCGAGTGGCCGAAGATGACCCAACCGACCCATTTGATGTCGAAGAGGTCGCTGGAGCGGTCGCAGATAAGTTGATCCGCCGCCACCCCCACGTGTTTGGCGATACCGTCGCCGAAACGAGTGAAGATGTCATGAAGAGTTGGGAAGCTCAAAAAGTCGCTGAAAAGGGTCGAACTTCTGCTCTCGACGGCGTTCCATTGGCTCAACCAGCGCTCATGTTGGCGAATAAACTGGCCTACAGAGTTGATAAATTTGGCTATGGGTTCAGCGCTGAACAGCCTGTAAAGATCGACGAAACACTGACCGAAGATGGTCTCGGAGAGATCCTCTTCGGAATTATCGAGCAGGCCCAGAAACAAGGTTTAGATGCCGAAGCAGCGTTGCGCGGCGCAGTTACAAAATACATCCGAATGATCGAAGAATACGAACGTAATGAAAAGGAGAGCGCCAGTGGCACTCATTGATGCAGTACACGCCCGTGAAATTTTAGATTCTCGCGGAAATCCAACCGTAGAGGTCGAGGTCATTCTTGAGGATGGAACAACATCTCGCGCAGGAGTTCCAAGTGGTGCATCCACTGGTGCATTCGAAGCGGTAGAGCTTCGTGACGGTGGCAAGCGCTACCTCGGTAAGGGTGTCGAGAAGGCTGTTCATTTTGTGAACGATGAGCTCGCTCCAGCAGTAATTGGCTATGACGCACAAGATCAGCGCATGGTCGATGCCGAGATGCTTGAGATCGATGGCACAAAGAACAAAGGTCGCGTCGGTGCAAATGCCATTCTTGGTGTCTCGCTTGCTGTTGCTCGTGCAGCAGCAGATTCTGCCGATCTCTCACTCTTCCGTTATATCGGTGGGCCAACTGCTCACACACTTCCAGTACCTATGATGAATATCCTCAACGGTGGCGCACACGCTGATACAAACGTTGATATTCAAGAGTTCATGGTTGCGCCAATTGGTGCCGAATCTTTCAAAGAATCACTTCGTTGGGGCGCAGAGATTTACCACAGCCTCAAGTCAGTATTAAAGAAGCGTGGCCTTGCTACCTCTATCGGTGATGAAGGAGGCTTCGCTCCAAACCTTGAGAGCAACCGTGCCGCTCTCGATCTCATCCTCGAAGCCGTTACAGGTGCAGGATTTAAGCCAGGCAAAGAGATCGCTCTGGCAATGGATGTTGCTGCTACTGAGTTCCACGAAAAGGGTAAGTACAAGTTCGAAGGTTCTGATCGCACGTCAGATCAGATGATCGCTTACTACGCAGATCTCGTTGCTTCATATCCAATCGTTTCGATCGAAGATCCACTTGATGAGGATGACTGGGAGGGTTGGGCAAAGATGACTGCCGAACTCGGTCAGAAGATCCAAATCGTCGGAGATGACTTGTTCGTGACAAATCCTGAGCGTCTCGCAAAGGGAATTTCACTCAATACTGCGAACGCTCTTCTCGTTAAGGTGAACCAAATCGGTACCCTCACTGAGACGATTGATGCAGTATCAATGGCTCACCGTTCTGGATATCGCTCAATGATGTCGCACCGTTCAGGTGAGACTGAAGATACAACCATCGCAGATCTTGCAGTTGCACTTGAGTGCGGACAGATCAAGACCGGTGCTCCAGCTCGTTCAGAGCGCGTCGCGAAGTACAACCAATTGCTTCGCATCGAGGAAGAACTCGCAGACACTGCTTTCTACGCAGGTCGCGCGGCCTTCCCTCGCTTTAATGGATAATTAAGACCGTGAAGTGGCTACGAGGAGTTTCAGGTCGCAACCTTGCTGTTGCAACCGTGCTCTTCGTAGTCGCTATTACTTTGGCACCACCACTTCAACGATATTTTGCCCAACGGGCTCAGATCAATGCCCTTCGAGTCCAGCTTCACGATTCTCAAGCAACACTTGATGCGGCAACAAATGAGTTGGCGAAGTGGAACGACCCGGCTTACGTCGCCTCACAAGCGCGAACCAGACTTCATTACATCTTTCCAGGTGAACATCAATACATCGTTCTCGGTGCAACCACAGAGGCGAGTTCAGGGAATAAGGCAGCTGGGGTTATCTCAACTGATATTCCTGCCGGACTTCCTTGGTACGCGAAAGTTATCTCCTCAATTACAAGTACGAATGTGAACCCATAATTCATGGCAAAAGATAAGCCAACGCAAGCAGATCTCGATGCGATTGCCAATCAATTGGGACGTACACCTCGCGATGTTCATGCGATTGCCTATCGATGCCCATGTGGAAAGCCAGCGGTAGTGGAGACACCACCACGCCTCTCAGATGGCACGCCATTCCCAACTTTTTATTATGCAACCTGTCCAAAATTAACTGGCGCGATCTCAACATTAGAAACCACCGGCATGATGGCAGAGATGGAAGGACGCCTCTCGACCGATCCAGAAATTGCGGGACAGTATCAAGCTGCCCATGAAGATTACCTCGCAGCCCGTGCAGCTCTTGGCATGGATGTCCCGGAAGTAGATGGAATTACCGCTGGCGGGATGCCTACTCGCGTGAAGTGCCTCCATTCATTAGTTGCTCACTCACTCGGTGCTGGACCTGGCGTTAATCCCTTTGGTGATGAGGCGCTTGCGGCCCTACCGAAGTGGTGGGAAGGCGAGCCATGCGCGTAGCAGCGATTGATTGTGGAACGAATTCAATTCGACTACTGATCGCCGATATCCATGAGAACTCTTTTAAAGAAGTGGTTCGACGGATGGAAGTTGTCCGCCTTGGGCAAGGTGTTGATAAAAATAAGGCCTTTGATCCAGCAGCGATTGAACGCACTCTCAAGGTAACTCAGGAATATGCCGATCTCATCGCGGCAAAGGGTGTTGAGCGGGTTCGCTTCTGTGCAAC
>DAINZB010000055.1:3859-7240 GCA_036749135.1 Candidatus Nanopelagicaceae bacterium
GGGTGTGTTCGCATGGCGGAGCGGCATCTCAATCAGCAGCCACCGACTTCAGATTCCATCTCGGCTGCAACCATTGATATCGATGCGGCGATCTCTTCGGCGGCAGAGGATGTAGCAATTACATCCGCGCAGACTCTTATCTGTGTCGCAGGAACTGCCACGACTGTGGCGGCAGCTGCGCTTGGACTAACTGAATACGATCGCTATTCAATCCACTTATCGCGCATCCCGGCTGCTCGCGTACATGAAGTAGCGGCCATGTTCCAAAGTATGACCCGAGACGAGATTGCAGCGCTCGGATATATGCACCCTGGTCGCGTTGATGTCATCACTGCCGGTTCACTGGTTCTTTCACGTGTTCTCCATGCAACAGGAGCGAAAGAGTTTGTCGCATCAGAGTCAGATATTCTCGATGGAATTGCCTGGGGCTTAGCCCGAAGTGGATCGTAAAACGTACAAGTCCTTACCGCTTCTCGATAAGGCGATCGTTAAATGCACTCTCTGTCCACGATTAGTTGAATGGCGAGAAGAAGTAGCGATCACTAAGCGGAAGTCCTACGAAGATCAAAAATATTGGGGTAAGCCCGTCCCAGGATTTGGGCCGTCGGATGCACAGATCATCATCCTTGGCTTGGCACCTGGTGCCCATGGCGCCAACAGAACGGGACGTGTATTCACTGGTGACAGCTCAGGGGATTGGCTCTATCGCGCTCTTCATAAAGAAGGTTTAGCAAAGATTGCGACGAGCACCTCAAAAAATGATGGACAAGAGCTCATGAACACTCGCATTCTCTGCGCCGTGAGGTGTGCCCCGCCTGACAATAAACCGAGCACTGACGAGAAAAATACCTGCGCACCATTCTTTGCTAACGAGATCTCGCTCTTGATGCCAACAGCGAAGGTCTTTGTTGCACTCGGAAACTTGGCCTGGAGCCAGATCTATTCGACGCTCGCTGAGATGGGAGAGACCCTGCCAAAACCACGTCCAAAGTTTGGTCATGGCGCATCCTTTTCCTTTATCGGTAAAGATGGCACCAAGCGCCTTGTCTTGGGGAGTTACCATCCAAGTCAGCAGAACACATTCACTGGCAAGCTCACCGAGAAGATGCTGGATGAGGTCATAAAGAAAGCCAAGCGCTCTGCAATAGGATGAGCGCATGATCAAGTATTCACGTGAGGTAGCGCAGGCAAAGTCGGATAAGAAGGCGATTGTCGCTTTGGAATCAACCATTATTT
Organism: Candidatus Nanopelagicaceae bacterium; assembly: GCA_036749135.1. GTDB lineage: Bacteria > Actinomycetota > Actinomycetes > Nanopelagicales > Nanopelagicaceae > PALSA-747. The sequence goes on from DAINZB010000055.1 coordinate 5,096, forward strand.
CTCATGGACTTCCACGTCCACTTAACCTCCAAGTCGCACAAGAAGTAGAGCAGATCGTTCGTCAAGAAGGTGCAGTGCCAGCCACCATCGCACTTCTCGATGGCGTTATCCATGTCGGACTTGAGCCATCAGAACTTGAACGAATCGCAGTAGATGAGAATGTCGTCAAAGCTTCGACGAGAGATCTTGCAATCTTTGAAGCGACAAAACAATCTGCCGCAACGACAGTTGCAGCAACGAGCCATATTGCCCATCTTGCTGGGATTGATGTCTTCGCGACTGGTGGTTTAGGTGGTGTTCACCGCGGTCATACTTATGATGAATCAGCTGACCTCACCCAACTTTCTGAGACTCCTATCGTTGTGGTCTCAGCAGGAGTGAAATCCATCTTGGATGTAGCTGGAACGCTGGAGCGTCTTGAAACCTTTGGAATTCCTGTTCTTGGGTTCCAGACAACAAGTTTCCCTGGCTTCTATCTGACTGATTCTGGTTTCACCATCGAACATCGCGTTGAAAGCGCAGCAGAAATCGCTCACATTTGGCACAACCGGAAAGATCTCAAAACCGGAGATCGCGCGCTTCTTATTGCCAACCCTGTGAAGAACCAGATGGACCTCGGACTTCACGATGAAGTGCTCCAGGCTGGTTTAGCAGCTGCCCAAGCCCAACACATAACCGGCAAGGCAGTTACGCCATTTCTTCTTGAGTATTTCCATACCCAGAGTAAGGGTGAATCTCTGCGGGTAAATATTGAGATTATCAAGGCAAATACTTTGCTGGCATCAAAGATCGCTATCGCACTTTAATCTCACGATAATGAAGAGAATTCTCTGTGTGGGCGACATCGTCCTTGATGTTGCAGGTGTCATTAGCCATGCAATAGAGCCTGGGGTAGAGACACGTGCGAAGATCTCCACGCAAGGTGGAGGAGCAGCGGCGAATGTAGCTTCGTGGCTGGCCGTAAATGGGGTTGAATCCTTCGTTATTGCCAGAATTGGTGATGATGCGGCAGGTAAGACGGTCATATCCGAACTTGATGATTATGGCGTGAAATACAATAAACGAGTTATTCCTGGTGCCAAGACTGGCGTCGTGATGATCCTTATTGATCAGCAAGGCGAGCGGACCATGTTCCCTGATTCTGGTGCGAATTCAGGATTAAGTGTTGAAGATCTACCTGATCTCGCAGGATTTGATGCCGTTTACATGTCGGGCTACCCATTTATCAATCCGCTCTCTCGTAATGGTGCCCTTGAGATTATGACAAAGGTGAAGGGATTGGGTCTGCCGCTGATCTTTGATCCTTCGACAGTGGGCTTGATGCGTGAAGTTGGTATTGAGCAGACTCGCGACTGGCTCGCTCGCACTGATGTGATCATTATGAACGATGAAGAGGCGCGCTACCTTTCAGGAAAAGATGATCTCGAAGCATCACTTGTGGACCTACTTACTCTCTCAGAGGTCGTTGTTATTAAGCGCGGAGCGCAGGGTGCGGTCGCTCAAAAGCGTGGGAGCGAAATCGTTTCAGTGCCAGCAGTGACTTCCAACCTTGTAAGTACGGTTGGCGCTGGAGATTCATTCGCAGCAGGATTTATCGAGCGCTGGTTCGATGGTGGCACGCTGCACGATTCACTTAAACGGGGCACAGAGGTCGCAGCTCGCTGTGTGGCTTTAGTGGGCTCTAGGCCTTTGATCCGACCGGCTTCAAACCTTTAGCAAAAGCAATTAATTGATCAACGGTAAAGCCGCCTTGTGTTCCTAATCGAATATAGGTCGAGCCAAGTGTTTTCGTCTTAGGTGTGACAAAGGAAATTTCTCCACCATGCTGTACAAAGGTTGATGCTGAGCATTTCGTTGCACAATAGATTCCGAGCTTTGCCGTAATCCCATTGATCTTCACTGTTCCAAGTGGCTGAGGATTATCAACTCCGGTGCAGTTGAATTGGGCTGATGTCTCAACGAGTGCGATGCCCTGATCCATTCCACCAAAGCCGGCTAAAAGATATTGGTCCTTTTTAGGGAAGAGGCGACATGGGCGGACCTCAAAGTTGAGTGGAGGTAGCTTCAAAGTATTTGTTGGCTTATAAACGACATAGGTCACACCAGTTTGTAGGTCCTGATACTTGTCACCACTACCCATCGCAA
>DAINZB010000056.1:0-5003 GCA_036749135.1 Candidatus Nanopelagicaceae bacterium
TGGCTCCCCCGCAGCGATCTCAGCGGCATTGATCTTTGCCCATGCCTCTTGATTCACAATCTGGTGGCCTGCTCGAATCAACATCGAGATATCCATGGTGGCCTTTGGCTCCTTGAGATCTTCAAGAATCAGATTTACAACATCGGATGCATCACTCTTGTTAGTACCGATAACACCTGATGGACCGCGCTTTGCCCAGCCCACTGTGTAGATATTGGTACCAAGCACGCGGCCTGCTTCATTCTCGATAATTCCATTGTGGAAGTAGACGCCATCGATCGGCTTTGCTTGATAACCAATGGCAGAGATTACGAGTGAGCAAGGGATTGAGTAGGTCTCACCTGTATCAACGACCTTGCCATCTACTATTTTGTTGATTCCAAAGATAACTTCTTCGACCTTGCCGCTTCCTTTAATCTCTTTTGGAGCAGAAAGGAATCGGAACTCCATGGAGCGTTCGTGGCCAGATTTTGGATGCTCGGCAATCAATCGCCATGCTTCTAAGTTTGACGCAAGGTGCTTTTCGATCTCGCCGGCAGCTTCTGCACGTGCATGAGCTTCGCTTACCTGAGCGGCATCGATATGAACATCAGTGTGTTCTAACTTTGGGAGATCGCGAAGTTCTGGAGCGGTAAATGCTGCATGCTCAACACCACGACGACCGGCAATATAAACCTTGCGGATATGTGATGAGTGGAATTTTTCAAGCGCATGATTTGCGGTATCAGTTGGATCTAATTCAGATGGATCAACAGCAAGCATGCGAGCGCAATCCATCGCAACGTTTCCTGCACCGATTACCACCGCGGTTGTACCTGATAGATCGATATTCAGATCTGCATAATCCGGATGTCCGTTATACCAAGGAACGAATTCTGCGGCAGAGAGTGAGCCAGGTAGATCTTCACCAGGGATTCCAAGTGTGCGCCCGATGGAAGATCCGGTACACATCACCACTGCGTCATAGCGCGAGGTGAGGTCTTCGATATCAATATCTTTGCCGATCTCGATATTTCCGAAGAGCCTGAAGTTAGGTTCGGCCGCTACCTTTTCGAAGACCTTAGCAACGGTCTTGATCTTTGGATGGTCTGGGGCAACACCTGAGCGAACCAACCCCCACATTGTTGGGAGGCGCTCAAAGAGATCAATCGAGAAGGAACGCTCATCGTTCTGTGCATTCTGGAGTGCTTGAGCGGTGAAATATCCCGCTGGCCCCGCTCCAACAATCGCAATCGAATAATGAGCCATATCGCGAGTTTACAGTGCCAGTGATCGGCAATCTATTCGTGGTGTTCCAAGCTCCGACGAGCGAATATGCCCACGATAACGAGTGAGGTCACCGGGATCATGAGGGCATTTGAGAGGGAGGTAATTTTTGAGACAAAGCCAATAATGCCTGGGCCAAAGACAAATGCGAGGCTAACGAATGAGAAGAGTCGAGCAAGAACTACTGGCGTTGGATAGTGAGATTTTGAGGCGCTGGTCAGCATTGTTGGCCAAACCGGACCGACTCCGCAGCCGGCAGCAAAGAAGCCAATAATCAATACTGTCAGGGTAAGGGCTTGGTTGGAGTGGTTCATATGAGCTGCAATTTGAATCGACGATCCCCAAATAAGAGCAGCACCAATCGCGGTGTAGCGAACAAAGGCAACTTCACCATGTCGGTTACTGAACCTGGTGGTCATAAAACGACTAAGAACAATTCCAGATTGGAAGACGATAAAAGGTACTAAATAGAAAGGCGCCTTCACTGCGTAACTATCGCGGCTTAATACTGCACCCCAGTCACTGACAGAGAACTCTGCAGTTGTGCTCGCGAAGAGAGCCACCACGATGATCCAGAATTGAATGATATCTGGGTCTCTCTTAAACCAAGGGAATTTTGATTTTGCCTTCTCGCCTTGTCCCCCGATGACATCCGTTGGGATCAAGTTTCGGTACGAATAGAGAAATATTGAACAAGCAATTACTTGCAGACCGATGATGTACTGCGTGGCTGTAAATGCCTTCAAAAGCAGAGATCCCATGATCATCGCGAAGAGTGAGCCAAGATTTGAGATCGCCGAAAGGTTATTGAGCTGGTTATTTCCGGTCGTTGCACGCAGATTATTGGATTGCGTATTGACCGCGGTATTGATCAGAAAGCCACCGAAGGAGAGGAGAACAAGTCCACAAACAAAGAATGGAATTCGATGCGAGAGGGCGATTAACAAACTTCCAGACATCATGACGGGGATAGCAAAAATTAGAGACCTGCGGGAGGTAAGTCGAGCAATAATTTTGGCAACGAGCTTGGATGTGACCGCCCCTGCCAAACCGGTGATCATGAAGACGAGACCAAGGGTGGGGACAGAGATGTGCAACCGGTCCTTGAGTTGAGGAATTCGTGGAGCGAAGACAGATAGCGCTAGCGAGAGCGTGAAGAACGATGCCCTCAGTGAGAACATCGTCTTCTTCTCTACTGCCATGAGTGAATCCTATTGAAGGAAGGGCTCAAATCGCCTTGATTCTCCATGAGATCGAATAATCCGTTCCGGGCTCTAAAAGCACTAAATCAAGGCCAGAATTGAAGGAATTCGGTGGACAACTCATCGGTTCGACAGCCAGTGAGAGACGTCCTGTTGGATCACCGTCACGATCTGCTGTGTGAATCTGCACCCACTTTGATGATGAGTCGAACTCCATGGCAACACCGTTACCTGAAGGGGCTTTAACCGTAACAACTCTCGCCACTGGTCCGTCAGAGACCTTGAATGCATGATCGATGAAAGTATCTTTAATAGTTCGACCGTTTTGGAAATCAAAATCGGTAGCTGCAACAGATTCGATGCCTACTGGCAAAAGTCGCTCGCCATCTACGCTCATGAAATGGTCTGCAGGAAGTGTGATCTCCCATTGATTCACTCCCGTTGATTCATCGGCGATGAGATAGGGATGAATAGATGCACCAAATGGTGCAGGGCCATCGCCACGATTATGGGCAGTGAGTTTTATTGAGAGGCCGTCACCATCGACCCGGTACTCAAGCAAGTATTGAAGGTGGAATGGATATCCCTCGTTTGCTGGTGCATCTAGCGAGAATGTCACAGCATCCGTTGTTCGATTCGAGATTTGCCATATTTCATTGGTGACTAAACCGTGTAAAGCGTTTCTACGCGCGACTTCATTTACTTCTACTGAGTATTTCTGCCCCGCAAATTCATAAATGCCATCTTCAATTCGATTTGGCCATGGTGCCAAGATATCTCCGCAATAGAAGCCACGTGGATCCGGGCGTCGCTCTTCGATGAGATTACGGCCGTTGAAGGTCAACTTCTCATGGCGGGCGCCCAGAGTATTTAAACGCGCGAGATAGCCATTACTGCTGATTTCAATAGCTTCTGAAGTTGCCATCAGTTCTTACCGAGAGTACGAGATCTGATTCCAGCGAATCTCATGCAAGATTGACTCTGTTGTTGTGTTCGCTCCGATATGGAGAAGTTCAACATCAGCGATATTTGCAAAATCAACGAGCGTCTCGTGGCTAACAGACTTAGTAAGGACCGTATGGTGCGAACCACCAGCGTAAATCCATGATTCTGCCGAGGTCGCAAGTGAAGGCTTTGGCTTCCAAATTGCGCGGGCCACAGGCAGATTTGGAAGTGGGGCATCAGGTGGAACGACCTCAATATCGTTGGTGACGATGCGGAAGCGATTACCCATATCCATCAAGCTCACAACGCGACCTTCACCTGGTGTTGCGGTGAAGACCATGCGAACTGGATCTTCGCGATCTCCGATTCCTAATGGATGAATCTCAATCGTTGGCTTCTCATCAGAGATCGTTGAGCAGACTTCCAACATATGTGCGCCAAGAACCTTTGGCTCTCCTGGTCCAAAATGATATGTGTAATCTTCCATGAAGGAGGTTCCACCTTTAAGTCCGGTGCCCATGCTCTTGATAATGCGGAGAAGTGCTGACGTCTTCCAATCTCCTTCACCACCAAATCCGTAACCCTTCTCCATCATGCGCTGTACTGCAAACCCAGGTAGCTGGCGGAGCGCTCCGAGATCTTCAAAGTTCGTTGTAAATGCTGAGAAGTTTCCAGCCTTTAAGAATGTGTAAAGCGCTGCTTCGATGCTTGCGGAGTATCGGAGAGATTCGTGGCGAGCCCCACCCTTAGCAAGTTCAGGCGCAACTAAGTATGTATCTTGGTATTCAGTAACAAGTTGATCGATCTCTTGAGGGGTTACTTTCTCAATTGCATCAGCAAGAGCATTGATTCCATATGCCTCAATACTCATACCAAAACGCATTTGTGCGCTCGTCTTATCGCCGTCGGTAACAGCGACAAATCGCATATTGTCACCGAAGCGAGCAAGCTTGAGATTTTGAGCGGTATCCCAACCAATCGTTGCGCGAATCCAATCACCAATACGAGAGACAGTCTTCGGCTCAGAGACATGGCCAACAACTACTTTTCTAGGAACTTCTAGGCGAGCGGTGATATGGCCATATTCACGATCGCCATGTGCTGCTTGGTTGAGATTCATGAAATCCATGTCGAGGGTTGCCCATGGAAGTTGTGAGTTAGCTTGAGTATTGAGGTGTAAAAGTGGCTTTTGCAGCGCATTTAAGCCAGCGATCCACATCTTTGCTGGCGAGAAGGTATGCATCCAGGTGATGACACCGAGACAGTTCTCATCAGATGATGCATCAAGGAGCGCTCGACGAATAGTCTCAGGAGTAAGGAGGACTGGCTTCCATACGATCTTTACCGGGACATCTAAGTTCGCGCTCAGTGTCTTGAAGACTTCTTGGGATTGCTCAGCTACTTGCTTGAGCGTCTCTTCGCCATAGAGAGATTGGCTTCCTGTGAGGAACCAGATTTCAGCATTTTCACGGATTGTGAGAGTCATGGCTACTTTCCCTTCGATTGACCGTACACATTTTGATAACGGTCGTAGAGCTTTGCGATATCTGATTCTTGTAAACGATGGATCTCGCCAAGTTGAGCGGCGAT
>DAINZB010000056.1:5103-7068 GCA_036749135.1 Candidatus Nanopelagicaceae bacterium
GCCCAGGCCGAGGCATAATTTGAGTGGGTATGCACAATTCCGTTGACATCTGGCATCTCTCGATAGATATATGCGTGAGTCTTTGTATCACTTGATGGAGCAAGTGCTCCCTCAATGACTTCACCATTGAGATCACAGATGACAAGATCTGCTGGTTTCAAGTCGTCGTACATAACACCGCTTGGTTTGATGATGAAAGAGTTTCCATCCGGCAAACGCTCTGAGACATTTCCAGCAGTCCAGGCAACGAGACCGTACTTCACTAAATCAATATTGAGTGCAGTGACTCGATCGCGGAATTCTTGAAGTTGGGTCACGAGAGCGCCAATCGTTCATCTCTGATGGCACGAAGGTCATGCATCATCTCGCCATTGCCAAAAGCCTTATAAAGGGAGCGATAATGCTTATATATACGCTCATAGACCTTGACTGAGTCAGGGTTTGGCGTAAATGCGCCACGGACTAAACGTCCCATCGCATCCGATGCGCTCTCAATATCGGGATAGGCACCGGCAGCTACTGCAGCATGGATAGCAGAACCGAGCGCCGGACCTTGCTCAGAGCCAATGACGTGAATCGGCATATTGAGAATATCTGCGTAGATCTGCATAACAAATTTATTTTTTGTGAGTCCGCCTGCCGCAATAAATTCCTTAACTGGAACTCCACTCTCAACAAAGGTATCCACGATCGTGCGCGCTCCAAATGCAGTCGATTCAACGATCGCCTGATAAACCTCTTCAGGTTTTGTTGCGAGAGTTAATCCAACAATGAGGCCTGATAGTTGATGGTCGACCAAAGTTGAACGATTTCCACCCTGCCAATCCAATGCAACTAAGCCATGCGAACCGATAGCTCGTTCAGATGCCAACTTCGAAAGATAGCTGTGCATATCAAGGCCAGCCTTCTTCGCAGCCTCTTGATAATCAGAATCAATAAAGTTATTAACAAACCAAGCGAAGATATCGCCAACGCCGCTTTGCCCGGCCTCATAACCCCATTTATTAGGGACAATTCCGCCAAAGACCGCGCCGCACATTCCTGGAACCTCAGAGAATCGGTCGGAGACCATCACATGACAGGTAGATGTTCCCATGATCGCAACCATTTGACCCGAGTGAGTTGCTTGAGCGGCTGCAGCTGTGACGTGTGCATCAACATTTCCTACAGCGACAACAATTCCAGCAGGTAGACCCGTCCAACTTGCAGCCTCATCTGTTAAGTAACCAGCAACTGCACCAAGATCTGCGATCTCATGTTCAACTTTCTCTTGAACAAAATCTTTAAATGCTGGATTGAGCGCCGCTAAATAATCTTGAGATGGGTAGGCGCCATCTTGGTAGATCGCCTTATAACCCGCGGTACAGATATTTTTTGCGTAAACCCCACTGAGTTGCCAGATAATCCAATCTGCCGCTTCAATCCAATGATCCATCAATGCATAAATCTCTGGATCTTCTTCGAGTACCTGAAGGGCTTTGGCGAACTCCCATTCAGATGAGATCTTTCCGCCATAACGCTTGATCCAGGATTCACCACGAGCATGCGCTAACTCATTGATTCGATCAGCATGTGGCTGCGCCGAGTGATGTTTCCAAAGTTTGGGCCACGCATGTGGACGGTTCTCAAATCCAGGAACCTGACAGAGCGGTGTTCCATCAGCTTTCACAGGGAGAATCGTGCAAGCGGTGAAGTCAGTTGCAATACCGATGACATCAGTTGGATCTATGCCACTCTCTTTGAGCACGGCTGGAATAGCGTTCTTCAGAACTCCAACATAATCAGCGGGGCTTTGGAGAGCCCAATCTGGCGGGAGTTTGATGGTGGTTTGAGGAAGGAGATCTTCGATAACTGCATGAGGGTATTCGTAGACCGCGGTGGCGATCTCTGCACCATCAGAGACTCGAACTAAAAGTGCCCGGCCTGAGAGGGTCCCGTAATCGACACCAATAACGTACTTCTCCA
>DAINZB010000057.1:0-4850 GCA_036749135.1 Candidatus Nanopelagicaceae bacterium
TTGAATCTTGTCGTGAAGAAAATATTTCATTCTGGTCTGATCCTCACAATGAGAATGAAGAGTTCACTCGCGTTCGAGTTCGCAAAAATCTCCTCCCACTATTGGAGTCCGAACTCGGTCCAGGCGTCACTGATGCACTCGCTCGCAGCGCTCGAATTCTTCGTGAGGATGCCGATGCCCTCGATCAGATTGCTCACGACTTTCGCGCCACCCATCCAGATCTGATTATTGAAGAGTTGGCTGCCCTGCCGGTCGCGGTCCGAGCTCGGGTCCTCCGCGCTGCGATCTATGAGGCGGGAGCCCCCCAAGGCTCGTTAACTGCCGATCACCTCGCTCCGGTAGAGGCGCTCGTCACATCGTGGCGGGGCCAAGGGGAGAGTTCCCTTCCCGGTGGTGTGAAGGTTTCCCGAATTTCGGGCAGACTTTCGCTCTCGCAGTCGATTTAGCCTTACCCCTAAAAGACACCTATATAAGAGGAGCACCGTGGATCTCACAACAGCTGGAAGCGATATCGCAAAAGTGATCGTTAGTGGCCAGGAGATCAATGCCCGTCTGCATGAGTTAGCGCGCCAAGTTGAGCGCGATTACGAAGGGCGTGACCTTCTTATTATCGGAATCCTTAAAGGTGCAGTCATGACGATGGCCGACTTCTCCCGTGCCCTTAATCGCCACATCGAAATGGATTGGATGGCGGTCTCAAGTTATGGCTCTGGCACTAAATCAAGTGGCGTTGTTCGAATTCTGAAAGATCTCGATCGTGATATCACCGGTCGCCATGTGCTTATCGTTGAGGACATTGTTGATACTGGGCTCACACTCGCCTGGTTGAAATCAAATCTTGAGTCACGCGGTACCTCAAGCGTTGAGATCCTCACCATGCTTCGCAAGCCAGAAGCTGCCAAGGTAGAGGTTGATGTTAAGTATGTTGGTTTCGATATTCCAAAAGAGTTCGTCGTTGGTTACGGCCTCGACTATGACGAGAAGTATCGCAATCTAGATTTCATTGGCGTGCTTGCTGAGCACGTGTATGCATAAGGGGATCCGCAGTGGCAGATAAGAAAGTTCAACTTCCAAAGAAGCGTATTCGTAAGTGGTTACGCGCTCCACTTTTCTGGATCATCATTGCAATTGTCGTTATCTCGGTCTTTGGCCGGATTTCGAATTCGGGAAATCAATTTATTAAGGTAGATACATCGACCGTGCTTGCAGAGATCTCTGCAAACAAGGTCGATTCAGCTCTGCTCGTTGATAAAGATCAGAAGATTCAGGTAATCCTGAAGAGTGGCGTCTACGTTAACGGTTCACAGAAACTTGAAGCGAACTACGTTGCTAATCAAGAGCCATTGATCGTCACCTTGTTGACAAGCAATCCACCGCCAAAGGCGTGGAACGTCAAGATTCCAACGACCTCATTCCTCGCAACTCTTCTCTATAGCTTTGGGCCATTCCTCCTTATTGGTTTCTTGCTTATGCTCTTTATGGGAAATGCCAATGGTGGAAATAAGGTCTTCCAATTTGGTCGTTCTAAGGCGAAGCTCAACAATAAAGAGAACCCAACAAATACCTTCGCCGATGTCGCTGGCGCTGATGAGGCAGTTCAAGAGCTCCGTGAAATTAAGGATTTCCTCGCTGAACCGAAGAAATATCAGGATATGGGAGCAAAGATCCCTAAGGGCGTTCTCCTCTATGGCCCGCCGGGAACAGGTAAGACTCTCCTTGCTCGCGCTGTTGCAGGCGAAGCGAGCGTTCCGTTCTACTCCATATCTGGATCTGATTTCGTAGAGATGTTCGTTGGTGTCGGTGCAGCTCGTGTGCGCGACCTCTTTGCGCAGGCGAAAGAGAATGCACCAGCAATTATATTTATCGACGAGATCGATGCAGTCGGTCGTCAACGTGGCGCCGGTCTTGGTGGAGGCCATGATGAACGCGAACAGACCCTCAATCAATTACTCGTTGAGATGGATGGCTTTGAAGCTAATGGCCAAGTTATCTTGATCGCTGCTTCTAACCGACCAGATGTTCTTGATCCTGCGCTACTTCGCCCAGGACGTTTTGATCGTCAGATTCCAGTTGATCGCCCTGATCTCAAAGGTCGCGCTGCGATCCTTGAAGTCCATGCGAAGGGTAAGCCACTCGCTAAATCTGTCGACCTCACCGATTTTGCAAAGCGCACACCAGGATTCACTGGTGCTGATCTAGCAAATGTATTGAATGAAGCTGCGCTTCTCACTGCTCGTGAAAATGCGAAGGTGATTACAACTGCGGCACTTGATGAAGCGATTGATCGCGTGATGGCAGGACCACAACGCAAGACTCGACTAATGACTGAAGAAGAGCGTCGTATCACCGCGTACCACGAAGGTGGACACGCACTTGTTGCTGCGGCACTTCCACATACCGATCCAGTTCACAAAATTACGATCATGCCACGCGGTCGCGCACTGGGTTACACAATGGTTCTTCCCGATGAAGATCGTTATGCAACGACTCGCAATCAGATGCTCGATCAACTCGCTTACTCATTGGGTGGTCGTGCCGCTGAAGAGTTGATCTTCCATGATCCAACGACTGGCGCATCAAACGATATTGAGAAGGCAACAAACCTTGCTCGCGCGATGGTTACTCAATATGGAATGACCGAGCGCATTGGTGCGATCAAACTCGGCATCTCTGAAGGAGAGCCATTCCTCGGTCGCGATTACGGACATCAACGCGATTACTCCGAAGAGGTCGCCGGCATCGTCGATGCTGAGATTCGTGCCTTGATTCAGAATGCCCACCAAGAGGCCTTCGATATCTTGGTCGAGAACCGCGCCATCCTTGATCAATTAGTGGTCGAACTCCTTGAGCGTGAGACCTTGCTGAAGGAAGATATCGCTGAGATCTTTAAGGGGATCACTCGCGTGAAGCCACGTCCGGCCTGGACGGGTTCACCAGATCGAACCCCTTCCAATCAGCCACCAGTGGCGCTCTCACCAGCCAATTCGCAGAGCACTCCTGCTGTCGAGAAGAAGCCAGCAGCAAAGCGCGCTCGCAAGAAGGCAGCGCCAGCTAGTGAGTGATGGCCCAGTAAATCCACTCTCAATGGGTCCTGGTGATGGAAATGCCAAGACGCCATTTGATCAGGAACGTGCTGAGAAGGCTGTCACTGAACTTCTCTTAGCGATTGGTGAAGATCCAACGCGAGATGGTTTACGTGATACACCGGCGCGCGTAGCAAAAGCGCTCCGGGAAAACTTTGCTGGTCTTTGGCAGAAGCCATCCGATGTACTGACAACAACCTTTGATCTTGGACATTCAGAGCTCGTGATTGTCCGCGATATCGAAGTCTTCTCACACTGCGAACATCATCTAACGCCATTCCATGGCGTTGCTCATGTTGGTTATATCCCCGGTGCATCCGGACGTATCACCGGGCTCTCAAAGATTGCTCGATTGGTCGATATGTATTCACGCCGCCCACAAGTTCAAGAGCGACTCACAACTCAGATAGCCGATGCCATGGTTGATGTTCTAGAACCCGCCGGAGTAATTGTGATTATCGATTGCGAACACCTCTGTATGTCGATGCGCGGAGTGCGCAAATCACAGGCACGTACCGTCACAAGTGCGGTGCGCGGACAACTTCGAAACTCAGCAACTCGCGCTGAAGCGATGTCGCTCATTACATCGAATAAGAATTAACTCCATGAGCCAAGACGGACGCCCAGAACATCAGCGGATGCTCGTCATGGGAATCCTCAATGTCACACCGGATTCCTTTGCAGACGGTGGAGAACATTTTGCCTTTGACGATGCGATCAAACATGGTCGCCAACTTATCGATGATGGCGCAGATATCATCGATGTGGGTGGTGAATCGACTCGCCCTGGTGCTGAACGAGTTTCACTCGAAGATGAGCTTGATCGCGTTATTCCAGTCATTACCGAACTCCATGAATTAGGCGCCATTATCAGCGTCGATACGATGCGATCTGAGGTCGCAAAGGCAGCGATTGGCGCTGGTGCCACGATCGTTAACGATGTGAGTGGTGGCTTGGCTGATCCATTGATGTCGAAGGTCATCGCAGGCTCCCCGCAGATTCAATATATTGCGATGCATTGGCGCGGACATTCCCGAGATATGCAGAACCTGGCAACGTATGAGAATGTCGTGAGTGAAGTTAAAGATGAATTAGATGATCGGGTAACAGAGTTACTCAAGGCCGGCGTCTCACCAGAGCAGATCATTCTCGACCCAGGTATCGGCTTTTCAAAAACCGCAGAACACAACTGGGAACTGTTGCGCGGGGTTGAACGGTTACAACTCCTTGGCTATCCCATTTTGATTGGTGCATCACGTAAACGCTTCTTGGGTGAGTTAATCGGTGCCGATATTCCTGGCGATCGAGATCATGCAACTGCGGCGATCACCGCTGACCTTGCTCGCCGTGAAATCTGGGCAGTGCGCACACATAGCGTTAAGCCCCATCGCGATGCAATTGAAGTGATTGAGGAGCTCTACTTCTAATGGATCAGATTCGTATCAGCGGTATTAACGGTTTTGGTTTTCATGGCGTCTATCCCGAAGAGCGGAGAGTTGGGCAGAGATTCCTTGCTGACCTGATTCTCTATACCGATCTCTCTGCACCAGCTAAGAGCGACGATGTGAATGATGCAACGGATTATTCCAAGGTTGTTCCTGATGTGAAAAAGATTTTAGAAGGTGAACCCGTCAATCTCATCGAGACACTTGCCGATCGCGTGGTCACATCCGTCTTTCAGAACTATCCATTGGTTGAGAGCGTTGAAGTAACGATTTATAAGCCAGAAGCGCCTATTGAGGCTGCGATCGCAGTGCATATCCGTAG
>DAINZB010000057.1:4950-6333 GCA_036749135.1 Candidatus Nanopelagicaceae bacterium
AGATTGAGTTAGCGGCAGGTCGTCAACGGATCGAACGTTGGGGAGCCCGAACGCTGGATCTTGATCTGATTGCAGCCGATGACCTTGTGATCGAAAGTGAATTCCTCACTCTGCCGCATCCACGTGCACATGAGCGTCGCTTCGTACTTGATCCATGGCTAGAGATCGATAGCGAGGCTTATCTCCCTGGTTTCGGCGAGGTACGATTACTCCATTAGTTCAAGCAGCCTGGTACCCGAAGTGGACTGGAGCACTACATGAGCAAGACAGCATTCGTCCCCACCATGGGTGCGCTTCATGCTGGCCACTTATCTCTCATTGAGCTTGCAAAAAAATATTCAGATGACGTAGTCGTGAGTATCTTCGTCAACCCACTTCAATTTGAAAATAAGGATGATCTCGCTAAATATCCCCGAGATATTGATGGCGATTCGCAGCTCGCACGGTCTGCAGGAGCGACAGAGATCTGGGCACCAACGTATGACGAGATCTACCCAGATAATCCAACGATCATTAGTGCGGGAGCGCTCGCCAATAAGTATGAAGGCGTAAATCGTCCAGGTCACTTTGATGGCGTCGTAACAGTTGTTGATCGACTCTTTAAAAGAGTTCAGCCACAGTATGCAATCTTCGGCGAGAAAGATTTCCAACAACTCTTCATTATTAAGGAGTGGGTTTGTAAGAACCAGATTCCAGTAGAGATTATTTCCGCACCGCTTATTCGCGATGGCGATGGCCTGGCGCTCTCTTCCCGCAATATTCGATTGGGAGATGACGGCCGTAGGACAGCACTTGTCATCTCGCGTGCCCTTCAAGAAGCATCAGTGAGCAATCATCCAGAAGAGAGAATGCTCGAGATTCTGAATTCAGAGCCAGGATTCACCCTTGATTATGCTGTTGTGATCGATGAAGAGAGTTTTGAATTGGCGACTCCTGGCACAACCAAGCGCAGAGCGCTGATTGCCGGTTGGGTAAATGGGGTCAGATTGCTGGACAATATGGCGATGAGCGTGGGCGCATGAAGCTATTAGCGGGTAAGCCGGGCTGGACTACACAGGCAGATGTTGTCGTGATTGGTTCTGGCGTTGCTGGTCTTACAACTGTTCTCAATCTTCGCGCATCAGGGCTTTCAGTCTTGCTCGTGACTAAAGCGCTTCTTGATGAGGGTTCAACAAAATGGGCGCAGGGTGGTATCGCCGCTGCACTTGGACCTGGTGATACACCAGACCAACATGAGAGCGACACACTCATTGCGGGCGCAGGTCTCTGCGATATCGATGCTGTGAAAGTACTTGTTACAGAGGGCCCGGAAGCAGTTCGCAGATTGATCGCACGCGGCGCAGTCTTCGATACATCTGAAAGTGGAGAGATTTCACTCACCCG
>DAINZB010000058.1:0-1598 GCA_036749135.1 Candidatus Nanopelagicaceae bacterium
GCCTTAGTCAATATCGCACCTTGAGTGCGGAAGGTTCCGGTGAATACCGGTAATAACTTTTGGTGAATTTCAAGTGCTCGAGCAGCATTGCCTGAGAACCACGCATCGAGCATCTCGCGAAGTTCATTGCCGACGGTATGTCCGCAGACTGATACAAATCCAACTGCGCCGATGGAGAGCAATGGCAGATTGAGAATGTCATCGCCTGAGTAGACCGGAAGTCCGGTGCGTTGGATAACCCACGATGTCGATGCTGGGTTTCCCTTGGCATCTTTGAGGGCAACAATATTTTTTACTTCAGAGAGGCGACAGATGGTGTCTTGCTCGATCTCAACACCGGTGCGACCTGGGATGTCGTACATCATGATCGGAAGATCCGTTGCCGATGCAACCGCCTTAAAGTGCGCTTCGATTCCAGCTTGTGGTGGCTTGTTGTAATACGGAGTCACAATTAAGAGGCCATCTACGCCGAGTTCGGCACAGCGCTTTGCTTGATCAACGGTGTAGGCAGTCTCGTTATCACCGGCGCCCGTAAGAACTTTTACTCGGTCGCCCACTGTTGATTTAACAACGCGGATGATCTCGAGCTTCTCGGAAGTCTTTGTGGTTGGTGCTTCACCAGTTGTTCCGTTGACAGCGATCGCATCGTGGCCATGATCGGCGAGATGTTGCGCCAGCTTTGCGACGCCATCCCAATCGATCGCTCCATCTTTATCGAATGGAGTAACCATTGCGGTAATCATGCGGCCAAATGGCGCCTGGATCTGCCCGGTACTCATGGGTGGAACATTACCTTGAATTACGGGGCTACACGTCCAGATTTCTGGAATGCGCCGTAGGTAATAGGCATAAGTTTGGCGAATTCGGCTTCCATCTTCTCGGCGACCATCTCAATTTCACGTTGTGGGTAGCTTGGGAAGTGTGACCCTTCGCGCGAGGTGCGCAAGGAGAGGAAGTTCATCAATGCGCGTGCATTCATTGTGACGTACATTGATGAGTAGAGAGTTACGGGCAAGACAGCGCGTGCAACTTCGCGTGCAACGCCTGCTTCAAGCATCTTTTGATAATTCGCATATGCCAAGGTGCAACTCTCTTTAATGGCATCGACCGTTAATTGATATTGCTCTGGTGTTCCTTCAACAAACTCATAGGCGCCAGGCTTTCCGATTTGAACGAGGCGACGCTCTTTACTTGGAATGTAGAAGACGGGATTGAGCTCGCGATAACGACCGCTCTCTTCGTTATAAGAAGCGATGCGATGGCGCATAAATTCGCGGAATACAAAGATCGGCGCTGAGACAAAGAAGGTCATAGAGGTGTGCTCGAATGGTGAACCATGACGTTCACGAGCAAGGTAGTTGATGAGCCCCTCTGCACGAGTTGCATCAGCGCCCACTGCATCGAGTGATTGTTCACCGGCGGTGGAAACTCGAGCAGCCCAGATAACATCGGAGTCACTTGCGCTCGATTTCACGAGTTCAACGCTCATGTCATCGCGAAAGATGATCTCTTTTGGGCTATCTGATGTATCGCGGGTCTGTGCTTCACTCATGAGCGCAATGTATCCAGCGCCTAGGGATACTGGCGGGATTAGGGCA
>DAINZB010000058.1:1698-6260 GCA_036749135.1 Candidatus Nanopelagicaceae bacterium
TTCACTCATGAGCGCAATGTATCCAGCGCCTAGGGATACTGGCGGGATTAGGGCAGAATATCGGCGTGTCAGTGAAGCGCGATTCCTTCAGCCTCTCCTTTGCGGTCGGGGCATATGGAACCGCCTTTGGTGCGGCGAGTGTCACCGCTCACTTCTCGGTTCTTCAGACCTGTCTTCTCTCCCTCCTCACCTTCTCCGGCGCATCGCAATTTGCGGTGATCGGAGTCGTCGGTGCTGGCGGAAGTGCGCTCTCAGCGATTGCAACTGCCTCACTTCTCGGAACACGTAACGCACTCTATGGCGTGCGCATGGCTCCAATCCTTAAGGTGCGAGGTCTTAAGCGAGTTGTTGCTGCCCAAGTAACT
Source organism: Candidatus Nanopelagicaceae bacterium (assembly GCA_036749135.1). Classification (GTDB taxonomy): domain Bacteria; phylum Actinomycetota; class Actinomycetes; order Nanopelagicales; family Nanopelagicaceae; genus PALSA-747. Next base: position 2,064 of record DAINZB010000058.1, read on the forward strand.
ATCGATGAATCAACTGCGATTGCTACTGCGCAATCAGATGAAGCCGATCAAGTAACAGGCTTTTGGCACACTGGTTTTGGAGTCTTCGTGTTCTGGAACATCTTCACACTCCTTGGCGCACTTGGTGCGAAGGCGATTGGAAACCCATCAGCATGGGGGTTAGATGCTGCTGTTCCCGCCGCTTTCATAGGGTTGGTCTGGCCACGTCTGGTTGATACGAAGACGCGATTAATTGCCGGGGCTGCCATTGCGCTTTCACTCGCCTTGGTTCCATTCACACCAGCTGGTGTTCCGATCATCACCACTGCGCTCTTGGCGATCATCGTTGGATGGCGCGCATGAGCATTCAATGGATTGCCGTTATCGGAACGAGTGCCTTGGCATTTACTCTTAAATTTATTGGCCACAGCGTGCCGTCAAAGTGGCTCGCAAACCCACGGATTACTCGTATCAATGCACTGATTCCGATTGTCTTGCTCACCGCCCTTGTCGCGGTCAATGCAGTAACAGCGAGGACGAAGATCGTTATTGATCACCGCATGGCGGGATTAGCAGTTGCAATTACTGCCCTCTTCTTCAAACTACCGTTCCCGGTGATTGTTCTCGGCGCTGCTGTTGGATCAGCGATCGCCTACCACTTCGGGTACTAAAAGACTTTTAGAGAATTGCGAGCGCTTCGAGCTTCGCCTTGAGGTCGTTATCTGAAGGCTCGGTGAGGTGTGTGCCATCTTCAAAGACGATAACCGGAATTGACTTCGCTCCCCCATTGATCTCTACAACCTTGTCGGCTGCAGTGAGATCAGCTTCAACATCAATGTAGTTAAAAGCAACATTGTTCTCTTCCATGAAACGCTTGCTGCGACGGCAATCTCCGCACCAATCTGCGCCATACATAGTTACTTGTGCCATGATCTTCTCCTTCTGTGAGTGGATGGAATTACTTCAAATCCATAAAGTGTTCGAGGCCGAATGTGAGACCAGGATGGGTAACTACCTTGCGAACTCCAAGGAGAACGCCCGGCATAAAGCCGGTGCGATCGATGGAGTCATGGCGAATGGTCAGTGTCTCACCGAGATCTCCGAGAATTACTTCCTGATGTGCAACAAGTCCACGAAGTCGGACAGAGTGAACTGGAACTTCTCCAACAAGAGCGCCTCGAGCGCCATCAAGTGAAGTCGATGTGGCATCTGGCATAGCTTCTTTATTCACCGAGCGTCGTGCCTCAGTAATCAACTCGGCTGTGCGTGCGGCAGTACCTGAAGGTGCATCAGCCTTGTTGGGATGGTGGAGCTCAACAATTTCGACTGATTCAAAGTACTTAGAAGCTTGTGCAGCAAACTGCATCATTAAGACTGCTCCGAGGCCGAAGTTAGGAGCGATCAAGGCGCCCACCTTTGGATGAGCAGCAAGCCACGATTTAATGAGAGCGAGCTTTGCATCATCAAAGCCAGTGGTCCCTACAACAACACTGACATCGTGATTAATCGCAAATTCTAAGTTCCCCATCACTGAATCTGGATGGGTGAAGTCAACAACGACCTGAGCGCCACTTGAAAGAAGAAGATCGAGTGAATCGCCAATGTCGATCTGGGCTACGAGTTCAAGATCTGGCGCAGCGGTGACGGCCTTGCAGGCCTCTGATCCCATGCGTCCCTTTGCTCCGAGAACGGCAACTTTGATACTCATGCGATCACCTTTTCAAATTTAGTGCTGCTCTTAAATGGCCCCACAATGGCAAGCGTAGAAGGTTTTGGTAGTAAGTCGCTAGCAATTGATCGAATTTCATCAGGTGTTACCTTGGCGATCTGCTTCAAAATCTCATCAAAACTCATGATCTCGCCGTAGACGAGCTCACTCTTTCCGATGCGGCCCATGCGAGAGAAGGTATCTTCCTGACTTAAGACGAGCGAGCCGGAGACCGCTCCCTTCGCGCGCTTGATCTCTTCATCGGTGAGACCGGTCTCTGCAACGCTATGGGTGATCTCTAAGATCAACTTTGCAACTTCCTCCGCCTTATTTGGCTGGCAGCCTGCATAGAAGGCAAGTGAGCCAGAGCCAGCAAATTGCTGAACATAGGCATATGTTGAATAGGCCAAGCCGCGCGTCTCGCGAATCTCTTGGAAGAGGCGCGATGACATTCCTCCGCCCAGCGCTGAAGCGAGAATGCTTAACGCAAATCGTCGATCATCATTGCGAGCAACACCTTCAACACCAAGCAAGAGATGGGTCTGTTCAGTCTTGCGGTCGTGAATCTTTACCTTGCCTACACCTGGGGTACGAGCCTTTACCTCTTGGCGAATATTAGGGAGGGCATTCGGGACATCGAGGAAGCCATCGCGTGAGAGCGCCGCTTCAACAAGCTTGACGACCTGCTTGTGTTTTACGTTGCCTGCGACCGCTACGACAATATCTTGCGGGCGATAACGCTTCTTGTAATAGTTGAAGACAGCGCTACGACTAATAGTTTTAATGGAATCGGTCGTGCCGAGCACGGAGCGTCCCAATGGGGTATCCCCGTAATACGTCTCTAAATAAATATCGTGGATGAGATCAGATGGATCATCATCGCGCATAGCAATCTCTTCAAGAACGACGGTTCGTTCAGAATCTAGATCGGCTGCGGTAATAATTGAAGAGGTAATGAGATCGGCAATGACATCTACCGCGAGCGAAAAATCTGAATCGATCACGCGAGCGTAAAAGCAGGTGTACTCCTTGCCCGTGAAGGCATTCATTTCGCCACCAACAGCTTCAATGGAGGAAGAGATCTCCATCGCATTACGCGTTGGTGTTCCCTTGAAAAGTAAATGCTCTAGAAAATGTGAAGCTCCCGCGACAGATGGTGTCTCGTCGCGAGAGCCTACATTTACCCAAATTCCGACAGTCGCTGAGCGAACTGTGCTGACTTCTTCAGTCACGATCCGAAGACCGCTGGGTAGGACTGTTTTCGTCATTTAACGCTTGTGGTTATTCAGATTTTTCTGAAGCTGCTGATGAAAGTGTTCCATCCGGCATCACAGCGACCAAAGAGAACTTGCCCTTTGGATCGATCTCTGCGATCTCAACTTCGATCTTTTCGCCAACCTTCATAACTTCTTCGAGGTTCTCAATGCGCTTTCCACCATGCATCTTGCGGATCTGCGAGATGTGGAGCAAGCCATCTTTACCAGGAACGAGTGAGATAAAGGCACCGAATGTTGCAAGCTTTACAACTGAACCGTTGTAGCGCTCGCCCACCTTTGGAACTACTGGGTTAGCAATAGCTTCGATCATTGCCTTTGCAGCCTCGGCCTGTGAGCCTTCGAGTGCGCCGATGTAGATAGTTCCATCATCTTCGATAGTGATATCTGCGCCGGTGTCATCTTGAATCTGGTTGATCATCTTGCCCTTAGGTCCGATGATTGCACCGATGAGGTCTGTTGGGACCTTGATCGAGATGATACGAGGAGCCAAGAGGCTCATCTCATCTGGAGTATCGATGGCAGATGTCATGATGTCGAGAATTGAGAGACGGGCTTCCTTCGCCTGAAGGAGAGCGCCAGCGAGAACTGATGCTGGAATTCCATCAAGCTTGGTATCAAGCTGAAGCGCAGTAACGAAATCCTTCGTACCGGCAACCTTGAAGTCCATATCTCCGAATGCATCTTCTGCACCGAGAATATCTGTCAATGCAACGTACTCAGTCTTACCATCAACGTCATCAGAGATAAGTCCCATTGCAATACCCGCTACTGGTGCCTTGAGTGGCACACCAGCGTTGAGCAATGACATTGTTGAGGCACAGACAGAACCCATTGATGTTGAACCATTTGATCCAAGCGCTTCTGAGACCTGACGGATTGCGTAAGGGAACTCTTCGCGAGTTGGGAGAACTGGAACAAGGGCACGCTCTGCAAGAGCACCGTGGCCGATTTCGCGACGCTTTGGTGAACCAACACGACCGGTCTCTCCTACTGAATATGGAGGGAAGTTGTAGTTGTGCATGTAGCGCTTGTTTGTCTCAGGGCTCAACGTATCGAGCTGCTGTTCCATCTTGAGCATGTTAAGAGTTGTGACGCCGAGAATCTGAGTCTCGCCGCGCTCGAAGATTGCTGAACCGTGAACACGTGGGATCACTTCAACTTCAGCTGTGATTGCACGAATATCGCGCAAGCCACGTCCATCGATACGGATCTTCTCGCGAAGAACGCGCTGAC
>DAINZB010000059.1:0-2939 GCA_036749135.1 Candidatus Nanopelagicaceae bacterium
GAATCTCCTGCACCAGTTGTATCGACAACTTCTTGTACCGGGATTGCTGGTTGATGAAGAACCTTTACTTCCCCATTCTCGCGCCAATACTGCTTCGCACCATTCGCGCCACCTGTGATCACAATACGTTCAAAACGATCAAGATACTTGGATGGGTCAAAATTATCGTTTGCGTCAGATCCCGATCCAATACAAAAATCGGCCGATATAAGTGGCTCTTCCTCAAGCGCTTCAATGCCAACAATAATTTTGCAACCCACGCTCTGTGCGTATCGCAAATCTTCTAGGAAGTGGCTACGCCATAAGACGAAGACGACGTAATCATCAGGCTTGAGCTCGACGTCGCGAATAGTGACCTGATCGAGTCGATCGTCAGTTAACCCAACGATGGTTCGTTCACCCTTCCCATCGATCAAAATCAATACATGGTTTGCCTCACCTGGAAGTTCTTTGACGTGCAGGCTCTCTATCTCGCTCGACTCAAGACTTGCCAACAATTTTTTACTGAGCTCATCTTCTCCAACGTAACCTGCAAAACCAGTCTTTACTCCAGAGCTTGCTAGCCCGACAGCGACATTGGCGGCAGTTCCCCCGGGACGCCCCATCAAGCCGCTTCCTTGTACAAAGCCACCAGGTTCAGGTAGATGAGAGACATTTAGGACTGTGTCCCACGCCAATGGCCCGACAATCCACACCCGTGACATTACTGAGCCCACTCTCTACGGCGGTTGATCAATAGTTCGATAGCACCCTTCATCTGGGGAATTTCACTCCAGTTCACATCCAATAACCATGGAATTTCAAAGAGCCCGGAATCCTGCCGGAGTGAAGCTGCTACAAGCGCGGCGGAGAGTGCTGCCACCGTATCTGTATCTCCCCCTAATTCACAGGCTAAGAGATATGCACTCTCAACATCGTGAGATCGAGATGCCACATAGGTCACAGCTCGATATGTCTCAAGTGGATTAAGAGAGATTCCTTCTTTTGGTGGCGACCAATCCTGGGGCGGATGCGGAACCTCGTAAGAACTTCCATGTGTTACCGCAGAAGCAAAAGCGGCCGAAAGTGAAAGAGCTGCATCGATTGCCATGGGATGAGAATGTGTTGTTTGAACAGAGGCTCGAACCCAAGCTTCCCGCATCGCCTTCTGTGCAGGAGTAAAGAGTGTTCCGAGTAAGGCAGTTCGCATCATGCCGCCATTACTTACTCCAATGTAATGAAGCTCTTCTGGCTTCACACTCATTCCCAGTGCAAAACGAGTTGTTGGCCCTAAACCTCGGAGTGACTCCTGAGAATCTTTCAGTGATTGCAGGTATTTCTTAGCAGCCGTCTCTGGGTTATCTTGATCAAGGGATTCAATTGTGAGCAATGAGAGCGTCGTGTCATCGCTGACTCCACCAAATGGCCAATCCGGTTTACCTAAAAGTTTGGATTCAATCTTCGCCGATCGGTCCGCTACAAATTCATGTGCTGCACCGAAGGCATCTCCCGCTGCATATGCAATGACGGCCGAGGCGATCGCCCAAGCATCGCTATCAAAGGGTTCATCCTGTAGCGAAGCAGGAAGGAGATCGCGATCAAAGAGCGCATCGAGTGCGGACATCTAGTTACCTGAATTCTTCACGGTATAAAGGCTCGTAAACTCCTTGGGAACTGATGATAATTCGCCTTCATAGAATGAAATCTCTGACTTCGGATCTATCCGCCACTCGATCTTCTTATCGAGGATTGTCTGAAGAAAGATCTTTGCCTCATATTCAGCGAGATGATTACCGATGCAGGTATGGGGGCCAAAACCAAAACTGAGGTGCGGGTTACGTTCTCTCTTGAGATCTAGCGATCCGGGGTTAGGGAAGACAGTCTCATCGAAATTGCCGGAGAAGAAGCTCATACTTACATATCGATTAGCAGGTAGCTCTTCTGCCCCAGTCTCAGGAACCGTTGTTCGTGCCATCGCAGTATTAGGAGTGGTGTATCGCAAGAACTCATTGATCGCACGATCGATCGATTCAGGTTCAGATCTCAACCACTGCACATCTTCAGGAGAGTTCCCAAGATGCCAGATGATTCCAGTCAATAGCTTGACGACGGTATCTCTTCCACCAGCGAGCATGATGCCAGCAATACCGCGGAACTCGAGAGCGGTGATCACCTCACCATCTACCTCTAACCGCGCTAGCTCACTCCAGATATCTTCTGAAGGGTTTGTGATCGCCTCTTCATATACTCGATCGAGATAGGCATGGAGTACTTCACCGTCACGATTCTTACCGGTCGCTGTCCATACATCTGGTCCCCACGAAATCCACTCTTCTACATCCTGGCGGCGCCCATAAAAGGCTCCGAGATTGTGCATCACAAGTGGAAGAGCTAAACCACTCACTACATCAATTCCGTCTTGCGAAAAGAACTCTTCTAAAAGCCTCTCAGAGTTCGATTGAAAATCCTTGGCAAATTTCTCAACATAAGGTTTTACAAAATACGGAGCGAGCGCTGCTCGGTATGCATGATGTTTTGGAGGATCAACTTCCAATGGGAGTTGGCGATAATCTCGTACATCGGCATCGCCTTGTAAATCTGAAGAGTAAGTTTGAGTATCGCGGAGCGCTTCGCGAACTGCTTTGTGACCAGTAATGACACGATCTATTGGTACCTTTACAACTGCCATAGAGCGAACTTAGTCAGTCAAAAAGTGCCAGTCAAGAGCATTACCTCTTACTCGCCCACGTAATCCCACGTTCAATAATCTTTCTAACATTATCGTTATTAAGAACCTCAAGGTCATGTCCTGCAGTGATGACAAAGATTTTTCCTTCGCCCCATAAGCGAGTCCATATCGCAGGAGATGTCACTGGTTCATGCCAAGGATCCTCAGCGCGTTTAGCTTGTGTCGTTGTTGCGAGAATATCCATATAAGGATCGTGGAGTAACCAATACTG
>DAINZB010000059.1:3039-6222 GCA_036749135.1 Candidatus Nanopelagicaceae bacterium
GAGAAAAGGGATGAAGCTATCTGTGGTCTCGATTGGTTGGTGGCCTTCCCACCCGCCGCGCACAATTAATACTTTTTTCATATGACCAGTATCGCTCAACCCGATAGTTGTATACCCTCATCACCATGAAGCGACACGCGACAAAGGTTGGCCTTGCTGCCACAGGACTTGAGATTACTCGTCTCGGTCTTGGGACTGGTCCACTTGCCGGAATGGGTCGCTCCCTTACTGAAGAAGATGCTGATCTGCTGATTGCCTATGCTCTTGATCAAGGTATTAACTTTTTTGATACCGCACCGTTTTATGGCTTTGGAAAAGCTGAAGTTCGTTTAGGTCGTGGACTACTCAAAAACGGCAAGCCCTATGTTTTAGAGACCAAGGTTGGGCGAGTATTAGATCCGGCGGTTAATCCAGATACCGGTATTTTTAATGATGTTCTTCCTGGGGTTGCACCTGTCTTTGATCTGTCAGCCGATGGTGTGAAGCGTTCCATCGATGAAAGCCTTGACCGGCTCGGTTTAGATCACATTGATATTGCGTTGATGCACGATATTGAAAATCATATGGACCAAGCGATCAATGAAGCCTTCCCGGTGTTGGCGGAATATCGGTCCCAAGGAATTATCAAAGGAGTAGGTACCGGCCTTAACTACTGTGCCGAGACGATGCGCATGATCAATGAATGCGATCTAGATGTTGTACTCATTGCAGGTCGTTACACCCTGCTCGATCAAGAGGCTGGAAGAGAACTTATTCCCCTTGCTCAGAAAAAGGGTGTTGCTGTTCTTGCTGCGGGAGTGTTCAATTCCGGAGTCCTCGCAAATCCTCGTGCCGGATCTACATTTGATTATGCCCCTGCTCCTGAAGAGGTAATTCAACGGGCTATAAAGATTGGCGCCTTCCTCAATGAACGTGGAGTTTCATTGACAGCGGCAGCGCTCCAGTTCCCGATTCAGAATCCTGGTGTAACCACCGTCGTTATTGGCGCCAGTGATGCATCCGAACTAGAGAAGAACATCAACGAATTCAACCTTGACCTACCGAACGGACTCTGGGAAGAGCTACGAGAAGCTGGACTCATCAATTAACGATATTGAGAAGACTCTCTCCAGCTGCTAACCGCTTCAATTGCTCCTCGATAAGCCGCTTACCGCGTGATTCAAAGGCTGCAGAATCGCCACCTACGTGTGGAGTGATGATGCATTGTGGAGCGCTCCACAGCGGATGGCCTACCGGAAGTGGCTCTGGATCTGTGACATCAAGTGCGGCGTAAATTCGTCGAGAGTTGAGCTCAGCAACTATCGCATCAGTATCAATGATGGGGCCGCGTGCCACATTCACTATGAGCGCGCCATTCTTCATCTTGGCCAATCTCTCTGCATCAAAGAACTTATTACTCTCTGGATTGAGCGGGAGAATGAGAAAGATGATGTCAAAGCTTGGGAGATCAGCATCGAATTCAGATAGCTTTTTAGAACCATCACTACCGCTTCTTGTATATCCAGTGATAGAGACATCGTAAACACTGAGATATTTTTCTAGGGTCTGCCCGATTGAGCCGTAGCCAACAATCGCAATCTTGCTGTCGTTGAGAGTGGGATAACTTTGATGCAACCACTCGTCTCGATCTTGAGCTTGGATGAAGTCATCGAATCCGCGGCGCGATGCGATCGCCAAGCCCACTGCCAACTCAGCTGTCGAAGCATTATGAACTCCGCGACCATTGCAGAGCTGGACTCCTGGTTTCACAAATTCAAGAGCCTCTTCATACCCCGCCATTAAGAGATGGAGAGTTTTGAGATTAGACATGCGCGCAGTAGGACGAAGTCCATCTTTGCCACTCATGTACTTCGGAACAAAGAAGGTGATCTTCGATAAGTCGCTGTTCGTAAGATCGCAGTTCTCGGGAGAGAGCTTCACAAAGCCGTCTGGAACTTCTAGATCAGCCCATTGGGTCCAGACGACGTGCGACATCTACTCTCCCATCATTTCCAGAAAATCTGTTGTGAAAATTACATAGTGGAGTTGTCGATTACAAAGCGATATCGAACATCGCTTGCAACTACACGATCAAAGGCTTCATTGATATAGCTGGCAGGAATGACTTCAATCTCTGGAAGGACATTGTGTTCACCGCAGAAATTGAGCATATCTTGCGTCTCTTGAATACCTGAGATGAGAGACATCGTGAAGACTCGCTGCTTAGAGATTCCCATGCTTGTTGATACAGAGACTGATGGAGATGGATCTGCACCAATAACGACATATGCGCCATCAAATTTCAATAGGTTGTAATAAGCAGGAAAATCAACTGTCGCACTTACAGTATTGAGAATAAGGTCAAAGCTCTCAGCAAGAGAAGCAAAGGCTGCAGCATCCATCTTGTGGAATGCAACTGCGCCCATCTTGAGTGCATCTTCCTTCTTCTTATCTGAGTGAGATAAGACAGTCACCTCGGCACCCAATGCTTTTGCAAGCTTTAAGCCGACGTGGCCCAATCCACCGAATCCGATAATGGCAATCTTCTTACCTGGTCCAGCGTTCCAACGCTTCAGTGGTGCCCAAAGAGTCGAACCGGCACAGAGAAGTGGTGCTGCTGCATCAAGTGGAAGATTCGTTGGAATGTGAACAACAAAATTATGATTCACAACTGCAGATTGGGTATATCCACCTTGAGTCATGGTGCCATCTCGATCAGTTGAGCCATAAGTGAAGATCGCGCCATTTAAGCAGAATTGCTCATGGCCAGTTAGACAAGGTTCGCATTCGCGACATGAATTGACGAGACAACCAACACCGACATGGTCGCCAACTTTAAATTTAGTGACGTTACTTCCGACTGCAGTTACTTTGCCGGCGAGCTCGTGACCTGGAGCTAGTGGATAGCTCTTCTTGCCCCACTCACCGCGCACGGTATGAATATCTGAATGGCAAATTCCACAGAAGAGCACATCGAACTGAACATCATCGGATCCAACCTCGCGGCGATCAACCATTGTTGCTACAAGTGGGGCACCTTCTGATGGTGCTGCATACGCCTTTACCTGAGTCATTGAAGCTCCCTAGAAATAGATGTTCTGAGAGACCGTACATTACTGCTCTAGGTCAATATGTACAGGGTGAAGAGTGAAGAGCGGAGACGAGAGGATTTGAACCTCCGAGGGGCTTTAGGGCCCCTACCTC
>DAINZB010000060.1:0-5942 GCA_036749135.1 Candidatus Nanopelagicaceae bacterium
GTTTGACCCCTATTCCGCGCTTAAGTAACCTTGGGACTTCGCACGCCGTGCGAGATGTACGCCCTACTACTTTCTATCCCATCGGAGCATCACACTTGTCTAGCAACCACGCAGTAAACGATATTGGCTCAGCAGAAGATTTCCTTGCCGCAATTGAAGGCACAATTAAGAATTTCAATGATGGAGACCTCGTCTCTGGAATCGTTGTCCAGATTGATCGCGAAGAAGTTCTCCTCGACATTGGTTATAAAACAGAAGGTGTTATCCCTTCACGTGAACTTTCAATTCGTCACGACGTAGATCCTTCTGAGCTCGTCAAGGTTGGCGATCGAGTTGAAGCTCTCGTCATGCAGAAGGAAGATAAAGAAGGTCGTTTGATCCTCTCCAAGAAGCGTGCTCAATACGAGCGTGCCTGGGGCGAGATCGAAGGCAAGAAGGAGCGCGACGAGGTCGTCACCGGTATGGTCATCGAAGTTGTTAAGGGTGGCTTGATCGTCGACATCGGACTTCGCGGGTTCCTACCAGCGTCTCTCGTCGAAATGCGTCGCGTACGCGATCTCACTCCTTACATCGGTAAGGAAGTTGAGTGCCGCATTATCGAACTCGACAAGAACCGTAACAACGTTGTTCTTTCCCGTCGTGCTTACCTTGAGCAGACTCAATCAGAGTCTCGTACCACCTTCCTTAACCAGCTCACCAAGGGCCAGGTTCGCACAGGTGTGGTTTCATCGATCGTTAACTTCGGTGCCTTCGTTGATCTCGGTGGCGTAGATGGTTTGGTTCACGTGTCAGAGCTTTCATGGAAGCACATCGATCACCCATCAGAGGTGGTAGAAGTGGGCGATGAAGTTACTGTTGAAGTTCTTGAAGTTGATTTCGAGCGTGAGCGCGTCTCACTCTCACTCAAGGCAACTCAAGAAGATCCATGGCAGGCATTTGCTCGCACCCATGCGATCAACCAAGTTGTTCCAGGTGAAGTCACCAAGCTTGTTCCATTCGGCGCATTTATCCGCGTATTCGAAGGAATCGAAGGCCTTGTTCACATTTCAGAGTTGGCAGAACGCCACGTTGAGATTCCAGAGCAGGTCGTCCAGGTTGGAGATGAGCTCTTCGTCAAGATCATCGATATCGATCTTGAGCGTCGTCGCATCTCACTCTCACTCAAGCAAGCTAACGAAGGTCACGAAGTAGAGATCGAAGCTTTCGATCCAACTCAATACGGAATGCCTGCTCGTTACGATGCCGAGGGTAACTTCATTTACCCAGAAGGTTTCGATGCTGATTCACAAGAATGGCGTCCAGGCTTTGAAGCGCAACGCGAAGAGTGGGAGCGTCAATACGCTGAAGCTCAAGCCCGCTTCCTTGCACACAAGAAGCAAAAGGCCGAGGCTAAGGCAGCAGATGCTGCAGCCGAGACCACAGAAGCAGCTGCAGAGTAAATTCAGCACCAACTTCTGTACAACTGACGTTGAAGCCCCTGACTTCGGTCGGGGGCTTTTTCATGCCCCAAACGGCAGAGATCGGTAGGCTTAAGAGGTGCTTCGCGTTGCTCTGACAGGTGGGATCGGTGCTGGAAAATCTCTGGCAGCCGAGTACTTTGTCCAACTCGGAGCGGTGAGTATTGATTTCGACCAATTGGCGCGAGAGGTAGTGGAGCGCGGCAGTGAAGGTTTCGATGAAATTATTGCGCGCTTCGGTGATGAGGTCTTAAGCAACGGAGAACTCAATCGCAAGGCGCTCGGTCACATAATCTTTGCAGACCCAGTTGCTAAAGCTGAGTTAGAGGCAATTACCCATCCTCGCATTCGCAGCGCATACCTAGATTTCTTAGCAGCGCAGGAGCCTGATTCCATTGTCATCGCCCAAATTCCATTGCTCGTTGAATCGAACAATAGATATACCTTCGATCTCGCTATCACCGTCAGTGCAACCGTAGACGTTCGCGCGGCACGGCTTCGCGCCAAGGGTATGAAGGATTACGAAATAGAGCAGCGATTTAAGGCCCAAGCGAGTGATACCGAGCGTGAGGCCCTTGCAGATATCGTGATTACCAATAACGGTAGCGATGAAGAGTTATTGCGCCAAGTTGAGAATATTTATGAGGATCGACTGTATCCGCTTCGAATGAAGGAACGGTAATGCGCCCGGTTACAGATTTGCAGCGCAAGGTTCAGCCCTTTCAGGTTATCAGTGACTATGTGCCCTCAGGTGATCAGCCGACTGCGATTGCAGAGCTTGCGGCTCGGATTGAACGCGGAGATCAGGATGTAGTCCTTCTGGGCGCCACGGGTACAGGTAAATCTGCGACTACCGCGTGGCTGATAGAGAAACTACAACGCCCAACGCTGGTCCTTGCGCCGAATAAAACGCTTGCGGCTCAGCTGGCAAACGAGTTTAGAGAACTACTGCCCAATAACGCGGTTGAGTATTTCGTCTCTTACTACGACTACTACCAACCTGAGGCATACGTTCCGCAATCCGATACCTTTATCGAGAAGGACTCTTCCGTCAACGAAGAAGTTGAACGGTTGCGTCACTCTGCGACAAATAGTCTGTTGACCCGCCGCGATGTTGTTGTCGTAGCCACCGTCTCGTGCATCTATGGTCTGGGTACGCCTCAGGAATATGTTGATCGAATGATCAGGCTCCGGGTGGGCGAGGAGATAGAACGCAACGCGCTGTTGCGCAAGTTCGTCGATGTTCAGTACAAGCGAAACGACATGGCATTTGAACGCGGCACCTTCAGAGTCCGCGGCGACACCATTGAAATCATTCCGATGTATGAAGAGAATGCCATTCGCATCGAAATGTTCGGCGATGAGATCGAACGAATCATGACGTTGCATCCATTGACCGGCGAGATCATTAATGAAGAGCAAGAGATGTATATCTTCCCGGCATCGCACTATTCGGCTGGCAACGAGACAATGCATCGGGCGATGGCCGAAATTAGCAAGGAGATGGAAGAGCAAGTTGCCGCGTTTGAGCGAGCAGGCAAACTCCTTGAAGCCCAGCGCATTCGAATGCGAACTACCTTCGATCTCGAGATGATCCAGCAGCTGGGCTTCTGTTCAGGAATTGAGAACTACTCACGCCAAATTGATGGCCGAGCAGCAGGTTCTCCGCCTAACTGCCTGCTTGATTACTTCCCGGAAGATTTCCTTGTTGTGATCGATGAATCCCACGTCACTGTCCCACAGATTGGCGCGATGTTCGAAGGAGACGCTTCAAGAAAGCGGACTCTTGTTGAGCATGGCTTTCGACTACCGAGCGCGCTTGATAACAGACCGCTTCGCTTCGACGAATTCTTAGAGCGCAAAGGTCAGACCGTCTATCTCTCTGCTACTCCTGGTAAGTATGAGCTGGAAAAGGTCGGGGGAGATGTCGTTGAGCAAGTCATTCGCCCAACCGGTCTGGTTGATCCAGCCATCATCATTAAACCGATTAAGGGTCAGATCGATGATTTAGTGGGCGAGATTAAGGTTCGCGCAGAACGCAATGAGCGCGTTTTGGTCACTACTCTGACTAAGAAAATGTCAGAGGATCTCACCGACTATCTTCTTGAACTTGGCATACGAGTCCGCTACCTGCACTCCGAAGTTGATACCTTGCGCCGGGTCGAACTGCTGCGCGAACTGCGCTCAGGTGTGTATGACGTCCTCATCGGCATCAACCTATTGCGTGAGGGCTTGGATTTGCCGGAAGTTTCCCTCGTAGCGATCTTGGATGCAGATAAGCAAGGTTTTCTCCGTTCGGCCACATCGCTCATTCAGACAATCGGTAGAGCGGCGCGTAACGTCTCCGGAGAAGTTCACATGTACGCAGATTCAATCACCCCGGCAATGGCTCAGGCGATTGATGAAACAAACCGTCGTAGAGCTAAGCAGGTTGCATACAACACCGAGCATGGCATCGATCCGACTCCGCTGCGGAAAAAGATCGCGGATATCACCGATCTCATTACCAAAGAAGTTGAAGATAGCGCCGCACTGGCCACCAGTAAGGCGCCTGCCATTGGTGTCATTTCACGGAGCAAGAGCGCCACCGGTGAATCTCTGCCACGACAAGAGTTGCTGGCTCTCATAGAATCGCTCACTGATCAGATGCGTAGCGCTGCTGCTGAACTTCAATTTGAACTCGCGGCGAGGTTGCGAGATGAGCTGCGCGAACTTAAGCGAGAACTTCGAGGCATGGAAGAGGCAGGTACGTGAGTACAGACCGTTTGATTATTCGTGGCGCTAGAGAGCACAATCTCAAAGATGTCTCCTTGGACTTGCCACGAAATTCGCTGATAGTTTTCACCGGACTCTCTGGTTCCGGTAAGTCATCCCTCGCCTTTGACACCATCTTTGCCGAAGGTCAACGTCGCTATGTCGAGTCGCTCTCGGCTTATGCTCGTCAATTTTTAGGCCAGATGGATAAGCCCGATGTGGATTTCATCGAAGGCCTTTCTCCTGCGGTTTCGATTGATCAGAAATCTACGAACCGAAACCCACGTTCTACCGTGGGAACAATTACCGAGGTCTATGACTACCTTCGCTTGCTCTTTGCTCGCGCCGGTCGCCCGCATTGCCCTAACTGCGGCAAGCCGATCGCGCGGCAATCACCACAGAATATTGTCGACCAAATTTTGACGATGGAAAGCGGAATTAGATTCCAGGTCTTAGCTCCAGTCATTCGCGAACGCAAAGGCGAGTTCCTAGATCTCTTCACCGAGTTCACTACCCAAGGCTTTTCACGTGTTCGGGTAGATGGCACTGTTTATCCGCTGGCCGAAGTTCCTAAACTCAAGAAGCAAGAGAAGCACAGCATCGAAGTTGTTGTTGATCGCTTGGCTGCCAAGAAGGAGTCAAAGTCTCGGATCACCGATTCCATCGAAACCGCTCTCAAACTAGCTAACGGCTTGGTCATCTTGGACTTTGTGGATCTCGATCCAAAAGATCCCGAGAAAGAGAAAACCTTCAGCGAACATATGGCCTGCCATGACTGCGGACTCTCCTTTGAGGAGATGGAACCTCGCTCCTTCTCATTCAACTCACCTTTTGGAGCCTGTCCTGAGTGCACCGGTATTGGCACGCGTCTTGAAGTAGATCCAGAACTCGTCGTGCCCGATGACTCGCTCTCGCTCAATGAAGGCGCTATTGCGCCATGGGCCGGCGGTCACTCTGCAGAATATTTCGGACGCCTGCTCCAAGGTTTAGCCGATGAGATGAACTTCTCCATGGACAAACCATGGTCCAAACTTTCCGCCAAGGCCCGCGAAGCCGTTCTCTATGGCTCTGATTATGAAGTCCATGTGAAATACAAGAATCGCTATGGCCGAGTTCGCAATTACTCCACTGGTTTTGAGGGCGTGCTCGGGTTCATTGAACGCAAACATTCAGAGACCGATTCAGATTTCAGCCGTGAAAAATATGAAGCCTATATGCGTGAAACTCCTTGCCCGGCGTGTAAAGGAGCTCGTCTAAAACCAGAAGTACTCGCGGTTACTTTGGGTGGAAAAAACATCTGGGAAATTTGTCAGCTCTCGATTGCGGACTGCGCAGCATTTTTGAAGAAAATCTCGTTGAACGCTCGCGAAAAGAAGATTGCAGATCGAGTTCTCAAAGAAGTGCATGCGCGCATGGGCTTCTTGCTCGACGTCGGCTTGGACTACCTCTCATTGGAGCGTCCAGCTGCCACTCTCTCGGGTGGAGAAGCACAACGTATTCGTCTCGCTACCCAAATTGGTTCAGGACTCACTGGGGTTCTGTATGTCCTCGATGAACCAAGTATTGGTCTGCATCAACGAGACAATCGCAGATTGATTGAGACTCTCACCAGGCTGCGCGATCTTGGCAATACCCTCATTGTGGTCGAACATGATGAAGACACCATTCGAGTGGCTGACTGGATCGTCGATATCGGACCGGGTGCTGGTGAGCATGGTGGTCATGTCGTTT
>DAINZB010000061.1:0-5865 GCA_036749135.1 Candidatus Nanopelagicaceae bacterium
TCTGTAAGTACTGACTCCGGGTGGAATTGCACACCAGAGATTGGCAAGGTCTTATGTTCAATCGACATCACAATGCCGGTCTCTGTTGCACTTGTTACTTCAAATTCATCAGGAAGAGTTGCTGGTTCGATTGCGAGTGAGTGGTATCGCGTCACTGTGATCGGTGAAGGAATATCAGCCATCAATCCATGGCCATTGTGGTGAATGACAGATGTCTTGCCATGTAACAACTCTGGGGCGCGTGAAACTGTTGCACCAAATGCAGTTCCAATCGCTTGATGTCCGAGACAGACTCCAAAGAGTGGGATCTTCTCCTTCGCGCAGAATTCGACCATCGCCATCGAGATTCCGGCCGCCTCTGGCGTTCCAGGGCCTGGAGAGATTAGTACGCCATCAAAATCGCGAGCCCGCTCAACAGTGATCTCATCGTTGCGGACTACGGTGCACTCGGCACCGATCTGCCCTAAATATTGAACCAAGTTATAGACAAAGGAGTCGTAGTTATCGACGACCAGAATCTTGACTGGGCTGGAAGCTATTGCGGGCACCGGCTAATTCTCGTCTAATTTGTAGTAGCCTTGCACCATGCCTAAATCCAAGGTCCGCAAGAAGGTTAAAGAGCAGCACCATCTCGAGCAGCTCGCAGAGCAGCATGAGCATGCCGATCTCCTCAAGGAGTCGCCAGCCTGGCTCGCGCCAACGATGGTCGCCGCCTTCCTCGCCGGCCTGATCTGGATCGTTATCTTCTACGTCTCAGGCACCACCTACCCAATCCCACATATCGGCGCCTGGAATATGGTCGTCGGATTTGGCTTTATTGGGGCTGGATTCACGCTCGCCACTCGCTGGCACTAAAAGCTTTAACTAATTACACGGGTGTAACTCCTCCACACCTGTTGATATCCCTGTGGATTGAACCCGCTCCGCCATTCTCAAGGTCGGGATTATGCTGGCTCTCAGGAAACCCCCAGCCTTCAGGAGCACCCTTTGAGCGAGGTGAAAACTATGACAACTAATCCATCCGCTCAGAACGCCCAGAAGATTCTCGTCGTCGACGATGAATCGAGTATCTCTGAACTCATTGCAACGAGCCTAAAATTTGTTGGCTTCGATGTACGTACAGCCGCAACTGGTTCGGAAGCACTTCGTGTCGCCGAAGAGTTCAAACCACATGCACTCATTCTCGATGTGATGCTCCCCGATCAGAATGGTTTCGATGTCTGTCGCCAACTTCGCCAAGATGGCCACTCCGTAGGTGTTCTCTTCCTTACTGCGAAGGATTCAGTCGAAGATAAGATCGCAGGGCTCACCATCGGTGGCGATGACTATGTCACCAAACCATTTAGCCTAGAAGAGTTAGTTGCGCGACTTCGTGCACTCCTGCGTCGTATTGGTGTAACTGAACCTGATATCGATGAAGAGAAAGTTCGCTTTGCAGATCTTGAACTCGATGAGGCCACACATGAAGTTCGTCGCGCCGGCAATTTAATCGACCTCTCACCAACAGAATTCACACTCCTGCGTTATTTGATGATCAACGCCGATCGCGTTGTCAGCAAGTCTCAAATTCTTGATCATGTCTGGCAATACGACTTCCGTGGCGATGCCGGAATTGTTGAAACCTATGTTTCTTATCTCCGCAAGAAGATCGATATCTTTGAGCCAGCGTTGATTCATACCGTTCGCGGTGTCGGCTATCGCATGCGAATGCCGGCTGTAAAGTAACTCTTCTATGAAGCTTTCGCGCTGGAGTCTACGTAGCCGATTACTGATCTCGGTCTTGATTGTCTCTGCGATCGGTATCGCCGCTTCGGATTTCGGCGCGATTCAATCCTTGCGCAACTTTCTAGTCAATGAACTTGATACTCAACTAGGAACTATCTCCCATTCGACTCAGATGCAGTTAGATCGTGCGGGTATCGAGATGCAGCAACAACAGACTGACGATATGCAGTTTCGCCCTATTAGACCGCTACGTGGGGTACCAACAACAACGAGCGTTGCTCTTCTCTCCCCAACCGGCCAGTTAATGGGTCAACTCGGCGGCGATCTCTCGGGAATAGCGGCTGGCACTATCTTTAAGGGCTTCACCACTTCAGTCGTTGTTGCAACACAAGGAAAGCCATTTACCTTTAAAGATGAGAGTGACCATCACTATCGAGTTATTGCCACAGTGCTGCCTTCACAACAGGGGTCAGTCCTTGTCTCATCATCACTTGATAGCGTAAATCGCACACTCAAAGAGCTGGCATCGCTCTTCCTCTTTATCTCACTTATTGTCTTGCTGCTGATCGGTGCACTTGCTCGGGCATTTATCCGTATCAGCCTCAAACCGCTGAGCGAAGTTGAATCGACTGCCGCCGCAATCGCAAGTGGCGATCTCTCAGCTCGTCTGCCTGAAGCTCGCCCAACAACTGAAGTTGGAAAGTTAACGACATCGCTTAACCGAATGTTGGGCCGGATTGAAGAATCCTTCGCAGTCCGCGTTGAATCTGAATCAAAATTGCGCCGCTTTGTAGCCGATGCCTCCCATGAACTTCGGACACCGCTCACTGCGATTCGCGGTTTTGCTGAGTTACATCGCCAAGGTGCAGTCTCTGGTGAAGAGAAGACAAAGGAACTCATCGGTCGCATCGAGAAAGAGTCGATCCGAATGGGATCACTCGTTGAAGATCTATTGCTACTTGCTCGCATGGATCAGAGTCGCGAACTTTCGCAAGAACCAGTCGATCTCGAACACCTTATTCATGAGGTGGTTGCCTCTGCTCGCGCTGCTGGACCAGATCATCCGATCTCAGTTGAGATCCCTGATGGCGATAATTTTGTACTCGGTGATTCCATTCGCATTCACCAGGCGGTAGCGAACTTGTTAGCTAATGCCAGAACACATACTCCTTCTGGAACTCCTATTGCAGTCTCTGTCGAACAACTCGAATCTGAAGTAGCAATCACTGTTGCTGATAAGGGTCCGGGGCTTTCACAGGCCGATCAAGAGAAGATCTTTGAACGCTTCTATCGTGCCGATAGCTCCCGTGCTCGTACCAAGGGCGAAGGCTCTGGCCTAGGTCTATCGATCGTCGATGCGGTGATGAAGGCCCACGGAGGTTCTGTAACAGTCACTTCAGAGCTTGGTCAGGGTGCAGCCTTTACCTTGCACTTCCCTATCGCCGCTTAATTACGCGATTGGGTTCGCTTCCATATTACGCAAGATCGCGATCCGCTCTTCCAGCGGTGGATGGGTACTAAATAACTTTGAGACGCTCTTGCCATCCAGTGGTGACTCAATCCAGATATGAGCAACGGCATTCGACTTCTGGGCGACAACCGTTGTATCTGATTGCAGAACTTCTAATGCTCGACGAAGACCTGCTGGATTGCGAGTGAAGGCAACTGCTGTGGCATCAGCCAGGGATTCACGCTTTCGCGAGATAGCAGATTTAAGTAGTACTGCAGCGAGTGGTGCCAAGATCAAGACAACGAGTGAGATCACGAGCGCAATTGGGTTCTGGTTCTCTTCCCGGTCATCACGATCACTCATTCCACCGAAGATCATCATCCGCATCAACATATCGCTCAAAATCGCAATCGCTCCAGCCGTTGTTGCAGCGACCGCAGAGACGAGAGTGTCGCGGTTTGCAACGTGTGACATCTCATGTGCAATAACACCTTGGAGCTCATCGCGATCCATCACCTGCAAGATGCGAGTCGTGAATGCAATCACTGCATGATCAGGATTACGGCCTGTTGCAAAGGCATTTGGTGCGCTATCTTCAACGATCGCAACCTTTGGCAACTTCAGCCCGGCGGCAAGACAGACCTCTTCAACAAGATTAAAGAGCGCAGGATTATCTTCGCGTTCGATAATGCGAGCGCCAGTCATTGTCATTACCAATGAATCAGAGAAGTAATAAGAACCCCAGACCGAGATCAGCGCAAAGCCAACAGCGACTGGAACGATCATCGTTGTTGATTTTCCAAGGTATGTCATCGCGGCATAGACAACTGCCCAGACGAGTAAACCCATTCCGGCCAAGAGGCCGAAGGTCTTTCGCCGGTTCGCGGATTGCAGCCCGCGGAAATTAATCGCTGATGAACTCATAGGGAGAACTAGAATTTAACGTTAGGAACGTTGCGATCTGTAGGGTTTTCAACCTCATAGAAGGCGCGGGCTGAAACCTTTGCCATTCCTGCAAAGAGGCTCGATGGGAAGCTCTTTACGGCCTGATTAAGCGAGCGCACTGTGTCGTTATAGAACTGACGTGCGAATGAGACCTTGTTCTCCGTTGTTGAGAGCTCTTCTTGAAGTGCAAGGAAGTTTGCTGATGCTTTGAGATCTGGGTAGCTCTCTGCCACAGCGAGCAAACCACGGAGCGCAGTAGTGAGTTGTCCATCTGCTGCTGCAACATCGGCGATACCAGTTGCACTCGTTGCCTTGGCGCGCGCTGAGATAACAGCATCGAGCGTTGTCTTCTCATGTGCGGCATAACCCTTAACGGTCTCAACTAAGTTAGGGATGAGATCGGCGCGACGCTTGAGTTGAACTTCGATCTGCGCAAATGCTTCATCGGCAGAGATATTTAAACGCACAAGTCGGTTATAACTTGTGACAACCCAAAGTACGAGCAGAACGAGAACTGCAATAAGAATAATTGTGCTTTTCATACTTTTACTCTACGCCCTTTTCAATAAACGAGATCAGTGAATTACTGGATCTTGGATTGGTGGAAGTTCAGCCATGACTTTGATGGCGTAGGTCCACGTTGTCCTTGATAACGAGAACCGTAGAGCGCGGAACCGTAAGGATGCTCAGCAGGAGATGAGAGTTTGATGAGACATAGTTGGCCGATCTTCATGCCTGGGAAGAGCTTCACCGGCAAGTTGGCAACGTTAGAGAGTTCAAGAGTGATGTGTCCGCTGAAGCCTGGATCGATAAAGCCAGCGGTTGAGTGTGTAAGCAAGCCCAAACGACCAAGTGATGACTTTCCTTCGAGGCGACCGGCGATGTCATCAGGCAATGTGATGACTTCATAGGTGCTCGCCAAGACGAACTCACCTGGGTGGAGGATGAAGTGCTCATCGGGATCAACGGCGATCTCACGAGTGAGCTCAGGTTGTTCGATTGATGGATCGATCACTGAATACTTGTGATTCTCGAAGACGCGGAAGAAGCGGTCGAGGCGGACATCCACGCTCGATGGCTGGATCATCGCTTCGGTAAATGGCTCGACCTTGACTCGGCCAAGCTCGACTTCGGAACGAATATCGCGGTCACTTAGTAGCACGAGCCGACCCTATAGCCTCATTTCCTCTTGCATAAGTTACTGACCAGTAGCATTATTGCGTCATGGGACATTACATAGCCAATCTCCGCGATATCGAGTTCTGCCTCTTCGACCTCTTGGGGCGCGAGAGCATTCTGGGCTCCTCTCTCTATAAAGATCTCGACCGTGAGACGGTCATGGGGATGCTCGATGAGGTGAAGCGCATGGCTGAGAATGATCTCGCCGCCAGCTTCGTCGATGGCGATCGCATCGGCACAAAGTTCGACAAGGCGACCGGCTCTGTAACACTGCCTGAAAGTTTTAAGAAGTCCTACCGCACCTTTATCGATAACGAGTGGTGGCGTATCGATGCACCAGCTGAACTCGGTGGAACGATCATTCCTTACTCAGTTCGTTGGGCGATCGCCGAGATGGTGCTTGGTTCAAATCCGGCAGTGCATCTCTACACAACTGGTGCATCAATGGCGAATGTTTCCTATCAACTTGGAACTGATGAGCAGAAGAAGTGGTCGAAGTTCATGGTCGATCGCGAGTGGGGCGCAACGATGGTGCTCACCGAACCAGAAGCTGGTTCCGATGTTGG
>DAINZB010000062.1:0-5819 GCA_036749135.1 Candidatus Nanopelagicaceae bacterium
GATACTGAGATAAAGCCACCGCTCATCTGGAAATCATGGGATGAACCATCGCTCGCCTTGATAGAGACTGTGCCATCGACCAAGACTCCAAGGAGTGGTGCGTGGTCAGGCAAGATTCCAATGTCACCTTCGAGAGTGCGTGCTGAAACCATTGTTGCTTCGCCAGACCAGACGCGCTTCTCTGGCGATACAACTTCAACGGTGAGATTGGATGATGCCATTTATTAAGCCTTTACCGATGCAGCAAGCTCTGCAGCCTTGCGCTCAACATCGTCGAGGCCACCGCACATGAAGAATGCCTGCTCTGGAACGTGGTCATACTTACCATCAGCAAGTGCTTCGAAAGCTTCGATTGTGTCCTTCAATGGAACGAATGAACCATCGATACCTGTGAAGACCTTCGCCACGAAGGTGTTCTGTGAGAGGAAGCGCTGGATACGACGGGCGCGACCAACCAAGATACGGTCTTCTTCAGAGAGTTCATCGATACCCAAGATCGCGATGATGTCCTGGAGATCCTTGTAACGCTGCAAGATCTGCTTGATGCGGTTTGCAACGCGGAAGTGGTGCTCGCCGATGTAGCGAGGATCCAAGATACGTGATGTTGAGTCGAGTGGATCCACCGCAGGGTAGATACCGAGCTCTGAGATTGGACGAGACAACACGGTTGTTGCATCCAAGTGTGCGAATGTTGTGTGAGGGGCTGGGTCGGTGATGTCATCGGCAGGGACGTAAATCGCCTGCATCGATGTGATCGAGTGACCACGTGTTGATGTGATGCGCTCCTGGAGCTGACCCATCTCATCAGCCAAGGTTGGCTGATATCCCACTGCAGATGGCATACGGCCGAGAAGTGTTGAAACCTCTGAACCTGCCTGTGTGAAGCGGAAGATGTTGTCGATGAAGAGCAATACATCTTGGTTCTGAACGTCACGGAAGTACTCAGCCATGGTGAGCGCTGAGAGTGCAACGCGAAGACGCGTTCCAGGTGGCTCATCCATCTGACCGAAGACCAGTGCAGTCTTATTGATAACGCCAGTCTCTGTCATTTCAAGGAAGAGGTCGTTACCTTCACGGGTACGCTCACCAACACCGGCGAATACAGATACACCACCGAAGTTTTCAGCTACGCGGTAGATCATCTCCTGGATAAGAACGGTCTTACCTACACCGGCACCACCGAAGAGGCCGATCTTTCCGCCCTTTACATATGGTGTGAGGAGGTCGATAACTTTGATACCGGTCTCGAACATCTCGGTCTTTGACTCGAGCTGATCGAATGCTGGTGCTGTGCGGTGGATAGGCCAACGCTCCTTAATGTCGAGTGATGATGTTGGAACGTCGAGTGACTCACCAAGGGTGTTGAAGACGTGGCCCTTTGTTACGTCACCGACAGGAACAGAGATCGGGGCACCAGTATCTGATACTGAGGCACCACGAACCATTCCATCAGTAGGTTGCATCGAGATCGCACGGACGAGGTTATCGCCGATGTGCTGTGCAACTTCGAGGGTCAGGGTACGAGTAGTACCTGAGAGCTCGACCTCAACACGGAGGGCGTTGAAGATCTCGGGCATCGCATCAGATGGGAACTCAATGTCCACCACCGGTCCGATTACGCGAGCAACGCGGCCGTTCTTGGTTGCTGTAGCTGATGTCATTATTCGCTCCCTGCGCTAGCTGAGGCAAGAGCATCTGCTCCGCCAACAATTTCACTGATTTCCTGCGTGATCTCTGCCTGACGTGCCGCGTTGGCAAGTCGGGTAAGTGACTTAATGAGCTCGTCAGCGTTATCAGTCGCTGACTTCATAGCGCGACGGCGAGCAGCATGCTCTGAAGCTGCTGATTGCAACATCGCGTTAAAGACTCGAGCTTCGACGTAACGAGGTAGAAGTGCGTTCAGTACCTCAGATGCATCTGGTTCGAACTCATATTGTGGAAGCAAGCCTGCTGGCGCCTCCTCGGTGACCAATGGCAGAACCTGATTGGTAACAGGAATCTGGGTGATCATTGATTTAAATTGAGTGTAGATAATGTGGAGTTCATCGGCGCGATCGTTCTCAGCAAGAAATGCTGTGATCAACGCAGCTGAAACTTCACGAGCATGGGCAAACTGTGGGTTATCAGAGAAGCCAGTCCATGATCCAGCGATCGCACGGTTGCGGAACTTGTAATAGTTCAGCGCCTTGCGGCCGACCAGGAAGACATCTGGGGTAATCCCCCGCGCAGTAAGTGCGGCAACGACGTTATCGCCCTCTTTGATCGCCGCATTTGAATATGCGCCGGCCATTCCACGGTCAGCGGCGATAATCAAAACTGCTGCGCGACGTGGTGAGGTTGATGGAGTCGTCAACGGATGATCAACCTTCGAGAAGGTGGCAACCGCTGTGACAGCCTGAGTGAGCTCATTCGCATATGGCGAAGAAGCGTTCACGCGTTGCTGCGCCTTGACGATACGAGAGGCAGAGATTAACTCCATTGCCTTCGTGATCTTCTTCGTCGCCTTAACCGAACGCATTCGGCGGCGATAGACGCGTAGTTGGGCACCCATGGGTTCTTACTTCACCTCTGAAGACTGGAACTGAGTCTTGAAGGTTGTGATCGCTTCTTCAAGAGCTGAGACTGTGTCATCTGAGAGTTCGCGAGTTGATGAGATCACTTCAAAGATTGAAGCGCGCTCACGTGCGATGAAGTCGAGGAACTCTGATTCAAAGCGGCGGATATCAGCAACTGGAATCGAATCCATCTTGCCAGTTGTACCAGCCCAGATAGATGCCGCTTGGCGCTCTACTGAGTAAGGCGAGTACTGACCCTGCTTCAAGAGTTCAACCATGCGAGCACCGCGCTCGAGTTGAGCCTTTGACGCTGCATCGAGATCTGAACCGAATGCTGCGAATGCTTCGAGTTCACGGTACTGAGCGAGGTCGAGACGGAGACGTCCAGCAATCTTCTTGATCGCCTTTGTCTGTGCTGATCCACCCACGCGTGATACTGAGATACCAACGTTGATCGCTGGGCGAACGCCAGCGTTGAACAAGTCGGTCTCAAGGAAGCACTGACCGTCAGTAATAGAAATTACGTTAGTTGGAATAAACGCTGAAACGTCATTTCCCTTTGTCTCAATGATCGGCAAGCCGGTCATTGAACCGCCACCGAGATCATCCGAGAGCTTTGCACAACGCTCGAGAAGACGTGAGTGCAAGTAGAAGACGTCGCCTGGGTAAGCCTCACGGCCTGGTGGACGACGGAGTAGAAGTGAGACTGAACGATATGCCTCAGCCTGCTTAGAGAGATCATCGAAGATGATCAACACATGCTGGCCGTTATACATCCAGTGCTGACCGATCGCTGAACCTGTGTAAGGAGCGAGGTACTTGAAGCCTGCTGAATCTGATGCAGGAGCTGCAACGATTGTTGTGTACTCCATCGCGCCAGCAGCCTCAAGTGCACCCTTAACAGATGCGATTGTTGAGCCCTTCTGACCGATAGCAACGTAGATGCACTTAACCTGCTTCTTTGGATCGCCAGTCTTCCAGTTATCGCGCTGGTTGATGATGGTGTCGATCGCAATCGCAGTCTTACCAGTCTGACGGTCACCGATGATCAACTGACGCTGACCGCGACCAATGGCTGTCATTGCATCGATCGCCTTAATACCTGTCTGCATTGGCTCTTTCACCGGCTGGCGCTGAACAACGGTAGGTGCCTGAACTTCAAGGGCACGAGTGGTCTCGGCCTTGATCTCGCCCTTGCCATCGATTGGCTCACCGAGTGCATTAACAACGCGGCCCAAGAATCCATCTCCGACTGGAACAGAGAGAATTTCTCCAGTGCGGCGGACTGATGTTCCTTCTTCGATACCGGTGAACTCGCCCAAGATAACGACACCGATCTCGCGAACGTCGAGGTTAAGCGCGAGGCCTAACGTTCCGTTCTCAAACTTCAAAAGTTCATTGGTCATTGTTGAAGGTAGTCCTTCAACGCGTGCGATTCCGTCGCCTGCCTCGGTTACTGTGCCGATCTCATCTCGTGCAGCAGCTCCTGGGTTATAAGAAGCAACGTGCTTTGCAAGTGCGTCGCGAATCTCTTCGGGACGAATTGTTAGCTCCGCCATGATGTATTCCCTCTGTCTCTCTTACTGGTCAATCCCCTCTTGGGTGGGAATTGAATTCTGTTTTTAAACTGCGAGCGCTCTGCTCGCTTCTGCCAAACGATTGCTGATGGTGCCATCGATGATCTCGTCAGCGAAGCGAACTTCGATTCCGCCGAGTACTGATGGATCAAGTTCAGTGTTGATATGGACCGGCTGTCCGACCTGCTTGGTGAGAGCCGCTGAGAGCTTCTCGCGCTGAGCTGGGGTCAAGGCAACGACGCTACGGACAATTGCCACGAGGCGGTTACGGCGAGCAGATACTGCGTGAGCAAAGGCAGCGAGAGCTGCTTCGATGCTGCGACCGCGGGATCCGCTAACAAGTGCTTCGAGAAGGCGAACGGTTGAAGCGTTGGCCTTTGAAGCGAAGATGGTGTCGATGAGCGCGCGCTTACGTTCGAGTGAATCAGCGCGATCATTGAGAGCCAAGCGAAGATCATTATGTGTAACAAGCAGACGTGAGAAGGTGAAGAGCTCTTCTTCGACAGCATCAAGAGCGTTCTCCTGATTAGCCGCTGTCGCCTCAGCCTCAACTGCGATCTGCTCAAGTGCATCGGCGATTTCGCCTGATGAAGACCAGCGAGAAGATGCGGCACTTACGAGAAGTGCGAGCGCCTTTGCGCCGATCTCTTTACCGAAGAGATCATTGATGAGTGCAGTCTTTGATGCATGATCGCGTGCTGGATCTGTAAGTGCTCGGCGTAGACCGATTGATGATGCTAACGCACCGAGCGCCTTAAAGAGGTCGGCTGATAGTGCGGTGCACTCAGCTGATGAAGCGCCCTTGAGCTGCTCATCAAGTGCACCACGAAGCGCCAAGAGAGCTTGGCGACTGCTACCACCGAGAACGATCATTACTTGCTCTTCTCCAAGTCTTCTAAGAAGCGATCGACAATACGAGATTGTCGTACCTGGTCTTCAAGTGCTTCTCCGACGATCTTGGATGCAAGATCAACGGCCAAAGTTCCAACTTCAGCACGGAGAGAAGAGATTGCCTTCTCACGCTCTGCTTCGATTGAACTATGGGCTGCTGCAGTAATACGAGCAGCTTCCTCTTGTGCCTGCGCACGAAGATCTTCGATGATCGCTGCGCCTTGGACGCGAGCTTCTTCACGGATCTTCGCAGCTTCGCCACGAGCATCAGCGAGTTGAGCCGTGTATGACTCAAGTGCCTTTGCTGCTTCGAGCTGTGCGCGCTCTGCCTTTTCAATTCCGCCCTGGATCGCCTCAGTACGAGCTGCAAATGCCTTTTCAAACATTGGCGTTACGAACTTACGGAGAACCATGAAGAGCAATGCGAAGGCGATAACGCCGACGATTAACTCCGCTGGCTTTGGAACGAGCGGGCTCTGCGCTGCTTCAGCGACAAAACGAGAATGCATCTCTTTATTCCTGTCTAAAGGGTCTTAATGAATGACTTAGAGGACGAACGCGAGAACGAGTCCGAAGAGTGCCAAAGCTTCTGCAAGTGCGAAGCCGAGGAATGCGATTGGCTGCAAGACTGAGCGTGCCTCAGGCTGACGTGCTACACCGTTGATATAAGCGGCGAAGATTAAGCCAGTTGCGATTGCAGGTCCGATTGCAGATAGGCCATAACCGACCAGGTTGAGTGTGCCTTTCATCTTTGTTGCCTTTCGTTCGTTGTACTTACTGGCAAGTGCCAATAAGG
>DAINZB010000063.1:0-5746 GCA_036749135.1 Candidatus Nanopelagicaceae bacterium
ATCGATAAGGTCGCCCGCAAGGCCGAGAATCCTTCTATTACTCGCGATGTATCTGGCGAAGGCGTTCAGCAAGCGCTCTTGAAGATTCTTGAAGGCACAACTGCATCTGTTCCACCTCAAGGTGGACGTAAGCACCCACATCAAGAGTTCCTTCAGATTGATACAACGAACATTCTCTTCATCGTTGGCGGCGCATTCGCTGGCCTAGAGAAGTTGATCGAGAACCGCAAGGGCAAAGCTGGAGTTGGCTTCAACGCGACACTTCAATCAGCTGCTGAAAAAGAGAACAAGGATTACTTCGGCGAAGTAATGCCAGAAGACCTCTTGAAGTTTGGAATGATCCCTGAATTCATTGGTCGTCTTCCGATTATCACATCAGTTGAGAACCTTGATCGTCCAGCGCTTATTGAGATCCTTACTGAGCCAAAGAATGCACTCATCAAGCAATACGAGAAGCTCTTTGACCTTGATGGCATCGAACTCGAATTCACCCCAGATGCACTTGAGAAGATCGCAGATCTTGCAATCAAGCGCGGAACTGGTGCACGTGGACTTCGCGCAATCATGGAAGAGACACTTCTCGCTGTGATGTATGAAGTTCCATCCCGCAAGGATGTTGAGCGCGTCGTTGTTACCCCTGAATCTGTCGCGAAGGAAGCAGCTCCTACCTATATCTTGCGTGGATCTGGACCAAAGCGAAGCAAGGCTGACAAGGTCGCTGAGAAGCCAACCCAAGAGAAGAGCGCGTAACTCCCGCTTTCTCGTGCTCTAGACTTACCCACCTTATGAGCGAACGCCCTGAATTAGCCCCCAGTTTTAATCCTGCGGATATCGAAGCCCCTCTCTATCAAAAGTGGCTCGATGCTGGATACTTCACGGCGAATCCAAAGTCAGAGAAGCCACCCTTTACGATCGTTATTCCGCCACCGAATGTGACAGGTGTTCTCCATATCGGGCACGCACTCGATCACACTCTTCAAGACATTCTGACTCGCATGAAGCGTATGAAGGGCTTTGAAGCTCTCTGGCTTCCGGGAATGGATCACGCAGGTATTGCGACGCAGAACGTGGTTGAGAAGCAACTCGCTGCACAAGGACTCTCTCGACATGACCTCGGTCGTGAAGATTTTGTAAAGAAAGTTTGGGAGTGGAAGGCCGAATCTGGCGGTTCAATCCTTGCTCAGATGAAGCGACTTGGTGATTCAGTTGACTGGAGCCGCGAACGCTTCACTATGGATGAGGGACTTTCAAAGTCTGTCCTCACAATTTTTAAGCGACTTTACGATGCTGGTCTGATCTATCGCGCGGAGCGCATTATTAACTGGTGTCCGCGTTGTTTAACAGCGCTCTCAGATATTGAAGTCGAACATCAGGATGATGCCGGCGAATTCGTTCAAGTCACCTATGGTGAAGGCGATATGCAGATCACCGTTGCAACAACACGTCCCGAGACGATGCTTGGTGATGGTGCGGTAGCAGTGCATCCAGATGATCCACGTTATAAGCACATGATCGGTAAAGAAGTTTGGTTGCCACTGGTAAACCGCATGATTCCGATCATCGCCGATGAGCTTGTCGATCCAGAGTTTGGAACTGGTGCAGTCAAAGTGACTGCTGCGCACGATCCCAATGACTTTGAGATGGGCGTTCGCCATAACGTGCCGTTCATCATCATTATGGATGAGCACGGAGTGATGCGTGGAACTGGTACTGAATTCGATGGCATGGATCGCTTCGATGCTCGAGTCGCTGTCGTTGCCAAGTTAAAGGAGATGGGCCGCGTTCCATCTGAGAAGCGCCCATATATTCACTCTGTCGGGCACTGTTCACGCTGCGATACAACTGTTGAGCCACGCCTTTCAAAGCAATGGTTCGTCAAGGTTGGACCATTAGCAAAGGCTGCTGGAGATGCAGTCCGCGATGGACGCGTAAAGATCGAACCTGCAGAACTCGAACCACGCTACTTTGAATGGGTCGACAATATGCACGACTGGTGTATCTCACGTCAGTTGTGGTGGGGTCATCGCATTCCAGTCTTCTATGGTCCTAATGATGAGATCGTTGTTTGTGGTCCTGATGAAGAACCACCTGCCGGGTACACACAAGACCCCGATGTTCTAGATACGTGGTTCTCTTCCGCACTCTGGCCATTCTCCACACTCGGCTGGCCAACAGAGACTGATGATTTAAAGAAGTTCTATCCAACGAGCGTTCTCGTTACTGGTTACGACATCCTCTTCTTCTGGGTTGCTCGCATGATGCTCTTTGGTCTCTTTGCGATGGATGGCGTTCAGCCATTCCACACAATCGCTCTCCATGGATTAGTCCGCGATCGCTTTGGAAAGAAGATGTCGAAGTCTCGTGGAAATACCGTTGATCCAATTGAGTTCATGGATAAGTACGGTTCCGATGCACTTCGCTTCACACTCGCTCGCGGAGCGAACCCTGGTAGCGATCAGGCACTCGCCGAAGAGTGGATCGCTGGCGCTCGTAACTTTGCAACAAAGCTCTGGAACGCATCTCGTTTTGCGCTGATGAATGGCGCAACCGTTGAAGGAGCGCTTCCAGCGTTTGATTCACTCGACGATATCAATAAGTGGATTCTCACTCGATTTAACGAGACTCTTGTTGAGGCCGATGCACTTCTTGAGAAGTATGAATTTTCGAAGGCGATGGAACTTATCTACCACTTCGCGTGGGATGACCTCTGCGACTGGTACTTAGAGCTATCGAAGTCCTCATTTGCTGCTGGGGGAGAGAGCGCTGCTCGCTCTGCTCGCGTCCTTGGTTATGTTCTCGATAACTTGCTCCGATTGATGCATCCAGCGATGCCATTCATTACCGAAGCGCTCTGGTGCAACCTCACCGGTCAAGAGACGCTCGTTACCGCCACCTGGCCAGAGGCCATTGCAGCTCATGCAGATGAGAGCGCAAAGGCAAATATCGGAAAGATTCAAGAGATCATTACCGAGATCCGCCGCTTCCGAAATGATCAAGGAATCAAGGGATCAGCAAAGATTCTCGCTCGCTTCACAAACCTCGGTTCACTCGCAAATTACGAAGGAGCTATTCGCCATATCGTTCGTTGCGATGCTGGAGAAGGTAACTTCTCATCGAAGATTGAAGTCGGCAGCGTCACCATTGAGTTCGACCTATCAGGTGCGATCGATGTGAAGGCTGAGCGTGCTCGTTTAACAAAGGACTTGGCACAAGCTGAAAAAGATCGCGCAACCGCAAAGGTCAAACTCGATAATGAGGGCTTCATGGCGAAAGCGCCACTTGAAGTCGTGACGGAGATTCGTGAACGCCTTGCCCAGACAACTGCTGATATCGAACGCATGACTGCAGCACTCGCTGCGCTACCGGCTGAATAATGAGCACTCCAGAAGATCTTCAAGCACTTGATCTCATTGAAGCTGCGCTCTTAAAGCGTTGGCCCGAGACTCGACTTGAACCTTCACTTGATCGAATCAGAGCACTTACCTACGCGCTGGGCGATCCGCACCTGACGTATCCAACCATTCACATCACAGGTACTAATGGCAAGACAACAACTTCGCGGATGATCGATGCCTTGATGCATACCCTTGGTTATCGCACTGGTCGTTTCACAAGTCCGCATCTTGAATCATTCACAGAGCGAATCTCATTGAATGGTGAACCAATTTCTCCTGAAGGAATGATCGCTGCTTACAACGACATCGCACTCTATTTGGATCTCGTTGATTCAA
This sequence comes from Candidatus Nanopelagicaceae bacterium, assembly GCA_036749135.1. Classification (GTDB taxonomy): domain Bacteria; phylum Actinomycetota; class Actinomycetes; order Nanopelagicales; family Nanopelagicaceae; genus PALSA-747. Next base: position 3,732 of record DAINZB010000063.1, read on the forward strand.
AGCAGCCGCATCCGATCTCATTCTTTGAGGCAATTACCGCTCTCGCCTTTGTCGCCTTTGCTGAATTCCCAGTTGATATCGGCATTATCGAAGTCGGTATGGGTGGGGAATGGGATGCGACAAATGTTGTCCAGAGCCAAGTCTCAGTTGTCACACCAATTGGTCTTGACCACATGGAGTATCTCGGAGAAACGATTGAAGAGATTGCGCTAACAAAATCAGGCATTATCAAGCATGAATCTCACGTTGTTCTCGCCGCCCAACCTGCAGAAGCTGCAACCGTACTCACCGCAAAGATCATCGCAGAGTCTGCAATTCCGCACCGTGAAGGTGTTGAATTTTCAGTTGCTCGTCGCGATCTCGCTGTTGGTGGACAGGTATTAGCTATCAACGGAATTCACGGGGAATACACCGATATCTTCTTGCCACTCTATGGCGCTCACCAGGCAAGTAATGCAGCGGTCGCCCTGGCGGCAGTTGAGGCCTTTGCCGGAGTAAAACTCGATGATGATCTCGTTCGTCAGGCGTTTGCCTCAGTCGAATCGCCAGGTCGTATCGAAGTACTCCATCGTGATCCAACCGTGATTGTGGATGCTGCTCACAATCCCCATGGCGCAAGTTCACTGGCTCGCACGCTGCAAACAGAGTTTGATTTCGAGTCGATCTTCGGAGTTCTCGCGATCTTGGGCGAGAAAGATGTCCATGGCGTCCTCCTTGAACTAGAGCCGGTCATCGATCGCCTAGTTGTTACGCAGAATTCCTCACCACGCGCACTTCCTGTCGATGCTCTTTTTGCGGAAGCAGTCAAAGTATTTGGCGCTGAGCGAGTCTTTAAAGAGAACGATCTTCGCTCTGCCATCACATATGCAGTAGAGCAGTGCACTCTCGTCAATCAAGTAAGTAAAGGTGTCTCGGCAGTTGTCGTCACCGGTTCCGTGGTGACCGCAGGTGAAACGCGCGCGATCATTCGAAAGTTCACAGAAGCATGAGAGTTTTAGGTTCTGCAGTAATAACGATGGAATTTTTCTTAATGGGCTTTGCACTTCTGCTTGCAATGGATAACCACAGTGCGACTGCACTGTGGATCGGCGGCGTGATTGCCCTTCTCTGTTTGGTGACCGCTGGCATGATGCGCAATATCCGCGGCTGGTATCTCGGAACACTCGTACAAGTTGCTCTCATTGCATATGGAACGGTGATCCCACTGATGTATTTCATGGGCGCCTTATTCGCATTCTTGTGGGCGAGCGCCTATGTGGTGGGTCGAAAGGGTGAGGCCATAAGGGCAGCGTTGATAGCGCAGGCGGAAGGTTCCCCTGAGAAATCTCAGGATTCCGACCCAATTTAAGGCTACGGGGTTTACAAAGTAGACTGCCGCAGTGAGCGTAGAGAGAACCCTAATTCTGGTAAAGCCTGATGGCGTCCGTCGCCAACTCATCGGCGAGGTAATTCGTCGCGTTGAGACAAAGGGCTACAACGTTGTTGCGTTGAAAATGGTTCAAGCAGATCGTTCAATCCTTGCAGCTCACTATGCAGAGCACGAAGGTAAACCTTTCTACGAGCCGCTCGTTGAATTTATGTTGTCAGGACCGGTTGTTGCGATCATCGCTGAAGGTAATCGAGTCATCGAAGGATTTAGAAAATTAGCAGGTGCAACAGATCCAACTGTTGCTGAGCCAGGAACAATTCGCGGCGATCTTGCCCGCGATCAAGGTACAAAGGTCGTTCAAAATATCGTTCACGGTTCTGATTCAGCCGAATCAGCAGCACGTGAAATTGGTATCTGGTTCGCCGCAGATGTGAAGGGACTCGCATGAACAGCAACAAGGTCGTGACCGAAGAAGATCTCCAAAAGTCTGGAAAGGGCCAGAAGACCAGCCGCATGTCCTTCATTGGACGCGATATGGCGGTAGATCTCGGTACTGCAAACACTCTCGTCTATGTTCGTGGTCGTGGCATCGTTTTGAATGAGCCATCAGTAGTTGCTGTTAACCAAGATACTGGTGCGATCCTCG
>DAINZB010000064.1:0-5728 GCA_036749135.1 Candidatus Nanopelagicaceae bacterium
AACCCGTGTTACCGCCGTGAAAGGGCGATGTCCTAGGCCTCTAGACGATGGGGACGTTTAGAGCGAGCGCTAAGGGTATCGGACTCAGAGCGTGCGGCAAAACTCGGGTTTCTGCCCCGATATACGTGAAATTAGCGAAGTTCCCACTTGGTGGTGACCGTGATCGTGATGGTCTGCTGACCCAGATCGACCTGGACTGGGGCGGCTGTGGCACCCATTGTCTTGGCCATCGCCATCAATGGGACAGGGCCAGATTGGTTGACCTGCTCTTCAATGCTGAGGACTGCGCCAAGCCGTGAACCAGTCAGGCTCGCATAACTCGCTGCCTTCTCTCGGGCAGATGCAATCGCCAAGGTGCGGGCATTGGATTCAGCGATCTTCTGATCAAAGACATAAGGACTGGTCGAGTTAATAGATAAGGCATTACCGACCGCAGATTGAGCGTTCTGAATAATCAAGCCTGAGTTCTTCGCATCGCGAATCACGATCGAGAAGTTCTGGGTCGATCGATAGCCAGTGATCTTCGCTGGGCCGTTATTCGAATAAGAGTATTCAGGGTTAGTCGAGAGGTTGACCGCCTGGATGTATTTGGCATCAACGCCAGCGCCCTTGAGCGATGTGCGGAGTTGGTCAGCTGACTTTGCAGTCGCTGCCAATGAAGCGGCCGATGTTGAAGCAACGTTAGATACCGAAGCATCGACGCGCACTGAATCAGGGGTTACCTTCACCGATCCATCACCCGAGACGGTGACATAGCGAGGGTTAGCAAGATTCCCATTCATCGATCCATGGAGTGCGGTCATCAACGAAATAATCAGTGAGGCGATAAAGAGAACGCCTGCTGCGCTCGCTAGGTGGGTCGACTTAATTTTCATGGGCCAATCATCCCACTATTACCCGCATTGGTTATGAGAAATAAGTGAGAGAATTACCCCATGACGCTCCTCTCGGTCTGCACGACAGATACCTTGGCTGATGCGGCGCGGGCGCTGAAGGCTGGCGCGCTTGTCGCATTCCCAACCGAGACGGTTTATGGACTCGGTGCCGATGCCCAGAACGCAGAAGCTGTCGCGCGTATTTATTCAGTCAAGGGCCGCCCTGCAGATCATCCGTTGATCGTTCACATCGATTCGATCGATCGCATGGGGGATTGGTCCTCTGATATTGCAGAGTATGCAATCAAGTTAGCGCGCGATTATTGGCCTGGTCCAATGACCCTGGTTTTAAAGCGCAGCGCTATCGCGAAAGATTTCATCACCGGTGGCCAAGAGACCGTTGGACTTCGAGTCCCTGCCCACCCACTTGCACTCGGATTACTCGGAGCATTTGTTAAAGAAGGTGGCCTCGGTATCGCAGCTCCTTCTGCAAATCGCTTTGGCGCGGTCTCGCCAACTACAGCCGATGCAGTGCAAGAAGAGCTTGAACAATTTATGGCTGAGACCGATCTGATTCTTGATGGCGGTCCATCACTTGTTGGCGTTGAATCAACAATCATTGATTGCACAAGCGATGCCCCAAGAATTTTGCGGCTAGGTGCAATTACCAAAGAGATGATTGAAGAGACCACAGGGCTCGCTGTCGTGGAAGCGGTTAGCGGATCAACCTCAGAAACTCCTGAGATTCGCGTCTCTGGTTCGCTCGAATCCCACTATTCACCCAAGGCAAAAGTTATCCTCGATGTCGTTGCCGAAGCTGGCGATGGATTGATCGCACCAGATCAGATCCCAACACCACATGGTGTGATCCGATTAATGGCGCCATCGACAATTGAGCAATATGCTCGTGAATTGTATAGAGCACTTCGATTGGCAGATCAAAAAGGTTTGGAAGTCGTTGTAGTGCTTCAACCAGGTGGCGATGGCCTCGCCGCTGCGATCCGCGATCGATTGCAACGAGCAGCACACGAATAACGAGAAGGCGGTTCAGTGTTAACTACGGTTTTGCGCAAGTACCTCGCGCCATATCGCCGTACCGTTTTGGTCATTCTTGTTCTTCTCTTAGTTCAAACCATCACTAATCTTTATCTGCCGAATCTCAATGCTGATCTCATTAACAACGGTGTTACCAAGGGCGACATTCATTACATCTGGCATATCGGATTCATCATGTTGGCATCGTCGGCGCTCATCATGGGCTCTTCCGTCTGGCTGGCATTCTTAAGCTCAAAGGTATCCATGGCATTTGGGCGTGACCTTCGCGACGATGTCTTCTCTACCGTTGAATCATTCTCAGCTCGTGAGCTCAACCAATTCGGTGCGCCATCACTGATCACTCGCAATACCAATGACGTACAACAAGTGCAGATGGTGCTCTTCATGGGTCTCACCATGATGGTTGGTGCACCTATCACTGGTATCGGCGCAGTCATCATGGCAGTTCATACAAATGCAAGACTCTCACTCCTTCTTCTAGTCTCTGTCCCAGTGATGGGCGCATTGATCTTCTTCTTGCTTCGCCGTGTTGTCCCACTCTTTAGACAGACTCAACTTAAAGTCGATCGCATCAATCTCATTCTGCGCGAGCAGATCGCAGGTATTCGCGTCATCCGTGCATTTGTGAAGACTGGCGAAGAGCAAGAACGCTTTGCTCGTAGCAATAAAGAACTCATGGACGTTCAGCTCAAAGTCACACGTACCTTTGCTGTGATGTTCCCATCATTGATGTTGATCCTCAATCTCTCCAGCGTCGCTGTGCTCTGGATCGGCGGGCACCTCATTAATACCGGGTCGATGCCTATCGGAAACTTGATGGCATTCCTTACCTACATCATGCAGATTCTTTCAAGCGTCATGATGGCGGTCATGATGTCACTGATGATTCCTCGCGCTGCTGCATCAGCCGAGCGCATCAAAGAAGTTCTCGATACTCCTTCATCGGTTGTCGATACAACCAATCCGCAGACTCCTACAAAGCGTGAGGGCGTACTCACCTTCGAAGGCGTTGAGTTCCGATATCCCGGGGCAGAACATCCCGTTCTCTCCAATATTTCTTTCACTGCTCACCCTGGCCAAGTCACTGCGATCGTTGGATCCACTGGCTCTGGTAAGACAACACTTCTGAATCTGATTCCACGTTTTATCGATCCAACATCTGGCCGCGTGCTTCTCGACGGTATCGATGTGAAGGATCAGTCACTCGAAGGTGTCTGGTCTGAAATCGGATTAGTTCCGCAGCGTTCATTCTTATTTGGTGGCACCGTTGCAGAGAACCTTCGCTACGGCGATGCGAACGCTACCGATGATCAACTCTGGACGGCACTAGAGATCGCGCAAGGAAAAGATTTTGTCAGCGAGCTAGCCGATGGACTCGGGTCTCGAGTTGCGCAAGGCGGTACTAACTTCTCCGGAGGCCAGCGTCAGCGCCTCTCAATCGCCCGCGCGATTGTGAAGAACCCTCGGATCTACTTACTCGATGATTCATTCTCGGCACTCGATTACACCACTGATGCCAAACTTCGTACAGCTCTTGAATCACATGCAAAGGATGCGACCGTCATCATCGTCGCTCAACGAGTATCAACAATCTTGAGTGCGAACCAGATCATCGTTCTCAACGAAGGCAAGATCGAGGGCATCGGTACACACGCCGATCTCATGGATACATGTAAGACTTATCAAGAGATTGTCTTGTCCCAACTCAGCCCCGAAGAGGCAGCATCATGAGCATGCAACGCCCTGGTGGCGGAGCGATGCGTGGTGGCCCAATGGCCGGAATGATGGGTGCGCCACCAGCAAAATCAAAGAACTTCAAGGGTTCGCTTAGTCGTTTACTCAATGAGTTAAAACCTGAGCGCCATATCCTCATCACCGTCTTTGCGCTCATTACCTCATCTGTCACGATCGGTGCATTCGGTCCAAAGATTTTGGGTCGTGCAACCAATGAGATCTTCAATGGCTTTATCGGCAAGAAACTTCCTGCTGGTCTGACAAAAGATCAGATCGTTGCTGGCCTTCGCATGAAGGGAGAGAAGACCCAAGCCGATATGTTGGCGCGGAGTTCTGTTGTCCCTGGCCATGGAATGAACTTCACGACGATCTCACACTTCCTCTATCTTGCAATCGCGCTCTATGTGATCTCATCACTCTTCATGTGGATCCAGGCATATTTGATGGCTGGCGTTACGCAGCGCACCGTCTACCGACTTCGTCGATTAGCTGAAGAGAAGATCGGCCGTTTGCCACTCAAATATTTTGATACGCAATCTCGTGGTGATCTCCTTAGTCGCGTCACAAACGATATCGACAACATCTCGACCTCACTTCAACAAGGCCTCTCTCAAATTCTCAACTCAGTACTCACGGTTCTCTCTGTACTAATCATGATGGTCTGGATCAGCCCAGAACTCGCTCTCGTCAGCTTGATCGCTATCCCACTCTCGATGTTTGCATCAGTGAAGATCGCCAAGCGATCCAAGGTTGAATTCGTTGCTCAATGGGATTGGACCGGAAAACTCAACGGCCACGTTGAAGAGATGCATACTGGTCATGCACTCGTGAAGGTCTTCGGTCGTCGCCAACAAGCGATCAAAGATTTCAAGAACCTTAATTCAAAGCTCTACGAATCAAGTTTTAAAGCCCAATTTATCTCCGGCATCATCCAGCCCGTTACACAATTAGTCTCGAACCTTATTTACGTTGCCATCGCAGTCCTTGGCGGCTATCGCGTGGCAACGGGTGCAATGAGCCTTGGCGATGTCCAAGCATTTATCTCGTACTCTCGCCAATTCGGAATGCCATTGGCTCAAATTGCTGGCCTCATGAACACCGTGCAATCCGGTGTTGCATCAGCAGAGCGCCTCTTCGAACTTCTCGACGCGACTGAAGAAGAACCAGATCTCAAGGATTCGATTCCGATGGGTCGCGCGAAGGGTGAGGTCATCTTTAAAGATATCTCATTCCGTTACGTGAATGATCAACCGTTGATCGAAAACTTTAACCTCACTGTTAAGCCCGGTCAGACTGTTGCCATTGTTGGCCCAACAGGTGCCGGTAAAACAACACTCGTTAACTTGATCATGCGATTCTATGAAATCGATGGCGGAACTATCACGCTCGATGGCATCGATACAAAGAAGATGACTCGCGATGATTTACGCCGCCAATTCGGTATGGTCTTGCAAGAGACCTGGCTCTTTAGTGGATCCATGCGCGAGAACATCGCCTTCGGTTCAACAAATGTCACAGATGAACAGATCGCAGAGGCAGCGTCGGCTGCAAATATTGATCACTTTATTCGCGCACTTCCCAAGGGCTTTGATTCATTACTCACCGATGACAACTCAACTGTCTCAAACGGCGAACGACAACTATTGACAATTGCGCGTGCATTTATGGCAGACCCAGCAATCTTGATTCTCGATGAAGCGACCTCATCTGTTGATACTCGTACTGAAGTTTTGGTTCAACAGGCGATGGCGAAACTACGCACAGGACGCACAAGCTTTGTTATTGCACATCGCCTCTCCACTATTCGCGATGCCGATGTCATCTTGGTGATGGATAAGGGCGCCCTTATTGAGCAGGGGACTCATCACGATTTAATGGCGGCAAAGGGCTTCTATTACGACCTCTACGCCAGCCAGTTCTCCGCCAGCGTCGAGGAATAACCTCCAATTTGGGTCAATCCCAATACCCGTTACACTTCACCTGCTTGCCTCATTATTTGAGCGTAGAGCGTGGGGCCTATAGCTCAGTCGGTAGAGCAACGGACTTTTAATCCGTGGGTCGAC
>DAINZB010000065.1:0-5508 GCA_036749135.1 Candidatus Nanopelagicaceae bacterium
CTTTATGGCCTTGATATGGCGAAGAAAGAGATCGCTAAGAAGCGCCAAGTTGTGATTGTTGAGGGCTACACCGATGTCATGGCTGCTCACCTTGCAGGTGTGACCACTGCCGTCGCCACATGTGGCACTGCCTTTGGTGATGACCATATTCGCATTATCCGACGACTCTTGATGGATGACGATGCCTTTCGCGGTGAAGTGATCTTCACCTTTGATGGGGATGCGGCTGGACAGAAGGCGGCACTTCGAGCCTTCGATGATGACCAGAAGTTCGTTGCGCAAACCTTTGTTGCAGTCGCTGCGAATGGCATGGATCCCTGCGAACTCCGCCAGAGTGGGGGAGATGAAGCAGTACGTGATCTCATCGCACGACGTGTGCCACTCTTTGAATTTGCGATGAAGTCGGTGATCGCAGGATATGACACGAAGACTCCTGAAGGTCGAGTAAGTGCACTCAATCAAGTTGCACCGTTGATCGGCAAGATTAAAGATGCATCGCTGCGCCCAGAATATGTTCGATCTGTTTCTGCATGGCTCGGCATGGAGGTCGATGTTGTAACGACCGCCGTGAAGAAGAGCAGCGGCAATCGCTCATCGACACAGGTTGCAGCGCCAGTTCAAAGTTCAATAAACCTCAAAGATCCAATCTTGATGTTGGAGCGCGAAGTACTCAAGGTGAAGTTGCAAGTTCCAGAGATGGCGAGCTCGTGGGTAGATCTTGAGAGCAGCGCATTTTCATATGGTCCATACGCTCTTCTGCGAAGTCGCATAGATGAATCAAGCGATCAGAATCTCTCTGATCTACTCGATCGCACTGAAGATCCAGAGCTTCGATCTTTAATCACAGAACTTACCGTTGAACCGATTCGAACCGATGGCGAAATCTCTGAGCGATATATCCAATCGATCTTTGCCCGGTTGCGTGAGGTAGCAATCAGTCGTGAGATCGCAGAGATGAAATCGAGCCTGCAGCGCCTTAATCCCGTCGAAAATGAGGCCGAGTACACCGAAGCCTTTACCCGGCTTGTCGCCCTGGAAGCCCAGCGCCGAACCCAGAAGGAGTTGGCGATCGGAGAGGGGCTTTAGTATCATTCCCGTGTTCAATCCCCTGTAGCTCAGTTGGTAGAGCACTCGACTGTTAATCGAGATGTCACAGGATCGAGGCCTGTCGGGGGAGCCAGCTTTTCGCAGTGTGATGCGGTTAAATACCACTATGGCATCAAAGAAGATCGGTCTCGCATCCTGGCGTAATCAGCCTCTTGGAATCACAATCCTTCGCCTCTGGCTCAGTGGCACTTGGGTTTATGGTGGCTGGGCTAAGGCGAGCGATGGCGCATTTCTCTCAAAATCTGGACCGAACTCTTTCAGTGGTCAGCTCACCAGTTATATCGGCCACTCACCACTCACCTTTGCACTCCGCCACATGCTCGAACATGCGAGCCTCTTCGCCTGGTTCGTCATGCTCTCCGAGTTCGCGATCGGAATCGCAGTTCTCACTGGCGTTGCGATGGAGTTGGCAATTATTGGTGGCTTCTCTGTCTCAATCATCTTGTGGCTCTCGGTGACGTATCACGTTCACCCTTACTTCTTAGGTAGCGATCTTGCCTTTGCAGCATCATGGCTCGCACTCTTCTTCTTATGGCGCGCTCATGCTCGATCTGGATCGCGCGGACGCTCATCTCTTATTGGTGATGTCATTCCAAATCTTCGAGATCGCCGTGAAGTCGTTGGCATGATGGGTGTTGCAGCTGGCGCAGTCATCGCCTCCCTCGCTGGCGGATCATTCCGTCCGAAGCAGAAGGCGGGCGCTGCCATCGTCAAGCTTGCAGATTTTCCGGTCGGCTCGACTATGCCATTTACTGCAAATGATGGAAACCCGGCAATCCTCTTCCGCACAAAGGCCGGCGTCTTTGCCTATAGCGCGCTCTGTACCCATCAAGGATGCACCGTTGCTTATGATGCGCTCTCTCATTCGATGAACTGCCCATGCCATGGCGCAAAGTTCGATGCGACATCCGGTGCTGTGCTCGCTGGCCCAGCTCCAATCCCGCTACCCAAGATCAATGTGCAGATCTCTGGCGCTAACGTCGTCCAAATTTAACTGTAACTTTTACGTAATCTCGATCAGGTAGGTTTCTCCTATGGCTCAATTCAAACTCGAGATCTCACTTCCAGACCGCCCAGGTTCACTTGGCGCAGTTGCATCAGCTATTGGCTTTGCCGGTGGCGATATTCGAGGACTTCAAGTTCTCAAAAATGAAGCAGGTCGCGGTTATGACGAGATCGTTGTGGCCATTCCTGGTTCAGATACGACAGATCTGCTCAGCGTTCTTAATCAGATCGGTGGAGTAGAAGTACTCTCTGTTAAACCGCTTTAAGGCTCTCATACGCGTCAGAGATCATCGATTCAAGATCTCGCGTTGGCTCCCAGCCGAGCATCGACTTTGCCTTCTCAATACTTGCAATCAAAACGGCAGGATCGCCAGCTCTTCGATCAACTTCAACTGCTGGAATCTCATAGCCAACTACCTTGCTTGAAGTAGTAACGACTTCTCTTACGGAGTAGCCGCCACCGCTTCCAAGATTGATGATCTCGTGAGTACCTGCCTTGAGCGCATCAAGTGCGCGTAGATGAGCATCAGCGAGATCAACAACGTGGACATAATCTCGGATACAGGTTCCATCCTTTGTATCCCAATCGGTTCCAAAGATTTTTAGTGGCTTATCTGCAGTTGCCTTGAGGACATTAGGAATGAGATGGGTCTCGGGGTTGTGGCGTTCAGTTAACCAACCAGAATCGATCTTCATCGCACCGGCGACATTGAAGTAGCGCAGACTAATCGCTGCAAAGTTCTCTTCAGCGCAAAGGTCGGTGAGTAAATTATCGACGGCGAGCTTTGTCTCACCATAAGGGTTAGTTGGATGAGCTTTGTGGGTCTCGAGAATGGGCTGAACCTTTGAATCGCCATATGTCGCAGCTGATGATGAGACAACGATGCGAGTAATTCCTGCGCCATCCATCTCATCGAAGAGAACCTGGCTTCCACCAATATTGTTATTGCGATAGAGATCTGGCTTCTCAACTGATTCACCGACGAGTGATTTTGCCGCAAAGTGAATAACTGCATCGCAACCAGTGAGCGCTTTTCGCACGACTTCACCATCGAGGATCGACCCTTGATAGAAGGTTGCCCCTGTCGGAACCGAGTCGGCATGGCCGGTGCTGCAATCATCTAAGACGGTGACCTCAAAGCCACGCTGTAGAAGGAGGGCGACAGTCGTGCCACCGATATATCCAGCACCGCCAGTGACAAGAACTCTGCTCATAGCCACACTCTACTTGAGAGCGTTAATTTCTTATCTGACCTGCGCATGTATCGACTGCTGGTGCCTTCGTCTTGGTTGGGGCCGGAGACGCAGTAGGTGATGGCGGAGTAGTTCCTTGAGTAACTTGGAATTGAACTGGGAAGGTATTACCTGCATGCGTCCCCGATGGATCTGAGTACTGAAGTATCCCAAGGTAATTTCCGGCGACGAGTCCATTGACAGTGACAGTCCATCTTCCGGTAGCGGCGCGAACGGAGGTTTGAGTGCCGATCGTTAGCGAGTCATCAAGAGATTTGAATCGGACGGTACCGGTGACAACCGGAGTTCCATCAGGTCGTAGCACATCGATCGTGGCGATAAAGGGTTCATTGGTTGATTGCGAACTCTGGCTCACAAGTTGCATAGTTGTCGGTTCATTCTGCGGAAGTGAGTCGGCTGGTTCGGGAGTCCATGTGCCACGAATGAGAGCAAGGAACTTTGATGTGGTGCCAGCGAAGACATTGAGATCAACGCGAGTACCGGGAACTCCATATTTTCCTGCAATTCCACATGATGTGTACTGCCAGAATTGCCATTGCGCAGTGCAATTGGCATTGCTCCAAGGGTGCGCGAAACATCCAACGCCCTTCGCATTCGGTTGAGATGTGGTGAGGGCTGGGTCGAGTGAGTAACGGGCCATCCAGAGTGGATACTGGCGGAGCGCGGGATCACCGACCATCGCTGATTCTAAAAACTGTGGATATGAGTAGAAAATTGGTTTTCTACCGGTCTTCTCTGTGACAGTTTGCAACCAGGTCTTCGCCCATAAAGTGACATTGGTCCGAGCCATATATTTGAGACAGGTGCCGCGACCATTGGTGCGCTGACAATTATTTTCAAGATCGAGTGCAACTGGCAGATCCCTTCGGTTATAACCGCCAATCTGACCAATTCGCCAGACAACTTTTTGAGCTTGTGCTTGTGCATCTTTAATAATGAAAGCGGAATCAGTGCTGTCAGGTAGATAGGCGTAGTAATAGAAACCCGTATAGAGCAACGCTCGTTGTGCCGCCTTACGATCAGGGATCAAAAATTTCAGTGCCATTTCATCGGCGGCAGTCTGCGCATCAGCACCCTTGATCATGACAAAGCGAATACCGGCCGAGTACATCTGCGTGAAATCGATCGGAGCATCTTTCGGATGCTGCCAGTGGCTGATATCTATACCAGCGATGCGCGCCCCTGGTCCTGCTTGAACAATCTTCGCAGGGGCCACAGCCCATGTTGCATCGGCGAGAAGTGATACCGATAAGAGAAGAGCAAGAAGAGTGCGTTTCACTCTTCGATGACCTCAACATCGATTCCATAGACCTGATGAATCGCACCAGTAAGAAGGGCGAGATATTTAGGATTGCGAGCTGCGCTGAAATTATGTTCCCCGCCCAACTTTGTGACATCGGCAAAGCTGATGAGGAGCCGGTTTCCATCGAGTGAGACGAGCCGGGCATCGAAGAAGGCGAGCCAGGCGATTCGATCGGCATCTAAAAGGAGATCGAGGACGCGATTCCACTCAGATTTGAGGGAGTCCAACGAGATCTCGCCGCGATTGCTCATGGTCAGAAGGATAAGGCAGGCTCGCGATGAAGTCGGGTTCAATTCTCGATAGAGTTGCCGCATGGATAACGAAGCAAAGTGCCCCTTCCCAGGCGTTAACGCCACCCACGAACAGATCTCCAACCAAGATTGGTGGCCAAACCAGCTCAATCTGAAGGTGCTCCAATACAACTCACCTCTCGCTGATCCGATGGATCCAGATTTTGATTATGCGAAGGAGTTCGAGAGCCTCAACTTCAAGGCGCTGAAGAAGGATCTCACCGCTTTAATGACAGATTCCCAAGAGTGGTGGCCAGCAGATTATGGACATTACGGTCCGTTCTTTATTCGCATGGCTTGGCATAGCGCGGGCACATATCGCACCTTCGATGGTCGTGGTGGTGGCGGTGCGGGAATGCAGCGCTTCGCTCCGCTTAATAGCTGGCCTGATAATGGCAATCTCGATAAGGCCCGTCGTCTTCTCTGGCCAATCAAGCAGAAATATGGAAAGAAGATCTCTTGGGCCGATCTGATGATTCTTGCGGGCAATGTCGCACTTGAGTCGATGGGATTCAAGACCTTCGGTTTCGGTGGCGGTCGCGCAGATGT
>DAINZB010000066.1:0-3680 GCA_036749135.1 Candidatus Nanopelagicaceae bacterium
CCTTATGGCGCGCATTCTCCTTCTGACGAACACGCTCGGCGCAAGTGCCGAGGTGCTTCCAAGTCTTGGACTCTTGCAGCACCAAGTTCGCATTCTTCCTGCAGAAGCATCAGTGCTTATTGATATTCCTGATGTTGACGCGCTCTTCCTCGATTGTCGCAAAGAGATTGCATCTGCAAAGTCGCTAGCTCGTTTGCTCACAACTACTGGTGTGAATTGCCCAGTGATTGCGATCGCAACTGAAGGTGGCCTATCAGCGATTAGCGCTGATTGGGGCGTCGATGATGTCATTCTCGATACAGCCGGACCTGCTGAAGTAGAGGCACGCATTCGTATTGCAATCGGTCGCGTTCGCGCCGAACTCATTGCAACCGATCCAACTGCTCGTGAAATTCGCACGGGTGATGTTGTTATTGATGAAAGTTCTTACACCGCAAAGATCAAGGGCCGTTCACTCGATCTCACCTTCAAAGAGTTTGAACTACTGAAATATTTGGCACAACATCCTGGTCGCGTCTTTACTCGCGCCCAGTTGCTGCAGGAAATCTGGGGCTACGACTACTTCGGTGGAACTCGTACCGTCGATGTTCATATCCGTCGCTTGCGTTCCAAGCTTGGTCCGGAGTTTGAAGCGATTATCGGAACCGTCCGCAACGTTGGTTACCGCTTCACCTTGCCAGGTAAAGACTCACTTATTTCAGAACGGGTTTAACTTCCCGTGCGCACGATCCTCAAACTTCACCTGACTCTCGGTGAGATCGAACTCCCACTCATTGATGTCGATGTTCAGACCTTTATTCCCGGCGTCGATAATGAGCCATGGCTTGCGCTCAATAACCGAATCTTTGCTGACCACCCTGATCAAGGTGGCTGGCAGATGGAAGACCTCACCAATCGCATGGCAGAGGCGTGGTTCGATCCCAAAGGCTTCTTCATCGCCAAGAAGAATGGCGCCATGATCGGCTTCTGCTGGACAAAGATCCACCACGACTTAAAGCGCCAAGGACCAGTCGGTGAGATCTATGTATTGGGCGTTGATAAGGCCCACTCCCCTAAAGGTCTCGGAAAATCGCTAGCAACCCTTGGTCTTCAATACTTCAAGGCGCTCGGGATCAATGAATCGATGCTCTATGTCGATGCCGACAATGCCGCAGCCCTCAAGGTTTATAAGGATCTGGGCTTTAATTAACTGCGACTAAATCAGCACACATTGCACGGAATGCCGCGGTATGTGCATCAATATCTTCTGCAGTTGTATCTGGCGATACCAAAGCCATATTGTGGAATGGCGTGATTAAGAAGCCATCGTTGAGCATGCGCAGATGAATATATTGCTCGAGCTCGAAGTCACCAGCATCTGCTGCCTCTTTGCCAGTGTGAGGTGCGTTTGGCTTGAAGAGGTATTCACCACGAGCACCTAAACATGAACAGTGCCATGGTAGATCGAAATCTTTAATCGCTTGCTCAACACCATCGCACCAACGATTGCCGAGTGGAACCATCCGAGCAAATGCTTCATCGGTAAGAACTTTGGTGAGGGTTGCACGCATCGCTGCGAGTGAAAGTGCGTTACCAGCGAGCGTTCCGCCGATTCCACCAGTATCAATGATCTCGCGATTGGTCTTGGATTTAATTGCATCTGCAATCGCATCGGTCATGCCGAATGTTCCTGTTGGTAGACCACCAGCGATAGCCTTACCGATTGTCAGAATATCTGGCTTAAGTCCAAGCGCCGCAGTCATTCCGCCTGCAGAGACTGAGATGGTGTGGGTCTCATCGATAATCCATACAACGCCATATTTCTTGGCAAGCTCACCAACTGCGTGTAGATAGCCATCATCAGGAAGAACGATTCCAATATTTGTCATCGCAGGTTCCATCAAGATACAAGCAACATCGCCCTTTGCTAACGCAGCTTCCATGCCGGCAAGGTCGTTGAATTCCACAACGCGAGTAGTGACATCAAGATCAACTGGCGCACCAATATTTCCTGGGCGCTTTACGGTATTGCCAGCGCTATCAAGGGTTCCAAAGGTCTCATCGACAGAGCCGTGATAACAGAAATCAATAACGACGGTCTTCTGCTTGCCAGTGACCAGGCGTGAGTAACGAATAGCGCAACGGTTGGCATCGGTCGCAGAGACGGTGAACTGCCACTTTGGTAGGCCAAAGCGACGGCTGAGCTCTTGTGAAACTAGTACTGCATCTTCAGTAGGAAGCATTGCTGTCATGCCGCGATCCATTTGTGCCTTGATCGCATCGACAGTCTCTTTAGGTGAGTGGCCGGTCATTGAACCGGTATCGCCCAAACAGAGATCGACATACTTATTGCCATCGACATCAGTGAAGTAGGCACCTTGTGCGGTATCTACGAATACTGGATAGGCACCAGGCCACTTGGACATCCAGGACATCGGTACGCCATTGGTCATCACACTCTGGGCTTGCTTGAAGAGTTCACCAGATTTTGGATGGAGCTTTAAGAAGCGCTCTTCTTCGATCGCCATCAACTTCTTGAGATGGTCGCGATTTACTTCAGCCATTTAGAAATCCTCCGAGAATGTAAAGAGTGCTTCGATGTAATGATCACCAACGATGCCCAGGTTTGCGGCATCTGGTGGCGCGGTCTGTGGTTCCACGGCAATGCCTTCAGGGTCTTCGGTGTAGACAACCCAGTACGGCGCATCGGATTCAATCTCCATGCGAACTGCACCAGGCCAGACAATGGTTGGAGTGCCCTGCACGCCAGTAAAACAATCATCCCAAGGGCCTTCTGGCTGTGGGATGAGCTCACCGGTTGGCATTCCTTCTTCATTGCGCACAAACATCTGCGCCGCTGTGAATTCAAGTTCTGCTTCGCCACCACGTTCGAGTTCACGTGGGAACCATGGATGGAAGCCCAACCATGCTGGCAAGGTGCAGCCATTTGCTTCGTATTCCAAGGTCCAACGAACTGCATCATCTAATACTTCAATACGTTGTTCTAAGTAAGCACCGTCATATGGGGCAGGGAGCGCAAAGCGAGCCGAGCCGCTTCCCGTCTCCTCCCATGAGCCTGTAAAACCAAAGCCGTGGATCGCATGTGGAGGCGCCCAAGTTGTTGGAAGAATAATTTCTTGATCTGCTTCGTCATAAAGAATGCCATCAGCTATACGACCAGCCCATGGACCCATTGCATACCAACCCCACGAGAGTGGTGTGCCACGGAAGGGAACTGCTAATTGCAGATCACGCCATTGGAGTGATGCGATGCGTGCACCTTGATCGAGATCAATCGAGACCGAGATCTCTGAACCATCGATATGTTGCATTTAATTACTCAATTCATTGAGGTATGGAGGTTGTGCTCCTGGGCGACTGCAGGTGATTGCTGCAGCAGCTGCGGCACGTGTAAGTACTGCCTTAAGTGTCTCGCCTTCAAGCCCAGCAACACCGTACTTCACAACGCCTTCGACCAAGATCGCACCGACCGTGTCACCAGCGCCGACGGTATCGGCAACAGTGACCTTCACTCCGGGGACTTGAACAGTTCCCTGACGAGTGATGCCCATCAATCCTTCAGAGCCAAGGGTGATCACAACGAGATCAACGCCCATCGATAGCCACTCTGCAGCAACATCTACCTGTGGGCGACCTGGGTAGAGCCAAGCGATATCGTCTTCAGAGACCTTCACAACGTT
>DAINZB010000066.1:3780-5409 GCA_036749135.1 Candidatus Nanopelagicaceae bacterium
CGTTCACCGTTTGCTTGTGGGATGAGATCGATCAGGACTTCACCAGCGACCCAGATTGGTTTGCTCAATTTTCACTCCGTGTACTTTTTAGATACGTCTCAAGAATTTCAACTGCGATATTGTGATCGTCGATCTGATGTAAACCGGTGATCATGATCGATCCGCGAGTTCCAACTCCTTCAACAATCAGTGGGAATCCTCCGCCATGAACGGCATAAACATCTTCTGGAGCATGATTGACGGCATGCCAATCAATTCCCATCTCTTCGGCTTTGACGCGCTCATACATCGTTGAGTGGCCAGTAAGTGCGACCACTGCCGCCTTACGAATGATCCACGTATCGTTGCTGGCATCGGTTCCAGGTAGTGATGCATGGAAGGCGACCCATCCGCCCATCCGAATTTCGATTGCGATCGGCAGATCTCTCTCATGCGCAATCCGGAGAGCGGTCTCACCTATTGCTAGTGAGGTTTTCACATCAAGGGTCGGTAGCTGAAGATTCTTCTCTTGAAGCGCGAGCTCTTCGCTCGTGAAGTCCCCCGTAGTCATAGGCACACTCTAATAGAATCGCCTTATGGAATCCTCACACATCGCGCTCCCGTCCACTGACCTTCATGTCCACCCATTGTGCCTTGGCAGCAATGTCATGGGTTACTCATCAACTGCCGAAGAGTCCTTCGCAGTGCTTGATGCATATGCCAAACATGGTGGAAATTTCATCGATACCGCCGATATGTATTCCGAATGGAAGCCAGGCAATGTGGGCCACGAATCAGAGACGATCATTGGTCAATGGATGAAGGATCGCGGAAATCGCGCCGATATGGTGATCGCGACCAAGGTATCCAAACTCTCTACTCGCCCAGGACTTTCAGCAGCCAATATCAAAGCTGCCGTAGATGATTCGCTCAAGGCGCTGCAGACTGATTACATCGATATTTATTACGCCCATGCTGATGATGAGACAGTGCCGTTGACTGAGACGCTTCAAGCATTCACAGATCTCGTCACCGCTGGCAAGGTGCGTTATATCGCGGCATCGAATTACACCGGTGCCCGCCTTCAAGAGGCGCTCGATATCTCTGATGCAAACGGTTTTGCAAAGTACACCGGCGTTCAGAACCAATACAACCTATTGGATCGTCAGCCATATGAGAGCGATCTCGTCAAAGTCATCGAGCACAATGGACTTTGGGGCGCACCGTTCTATGGTCTTGCTCGCGGATTCTTATCAGGAAAGTACGCACCAGGAGTCACCGTTGAATCAGTTCGGGCTTCTGGCACCGTTGATTATCAGAATGATCGTGGCTGGGGCGTTGTAGCAGCTCTTCGCGAGATCGCCCAAAACCATGGATGTTCGGTATCTGCCGTTGCACTCGCTTGGTTGCGTGACCGCAAGGGCGTATCAACTCCGATTGCATCAGCGCGCATCGCATCACAACTTGAAGAGATTGTTCAGGTTGTTGAACTCAGCGGCGATGAGATCGCTCGGTTGACTCAGCTCAGCAACTAATCACGGGGTTGCGGTTGGTGCAGGACGTGCGCCGCCACCATTTCCACCGCCGAAGCCACCGCCACCAGCACCTGGAGCGCCACCACCGAGCGTTGAGAAGCATGCCTGCAGAGCT
>DAINZB010000067.1:0-3140 GCA_036749135.1 Candidatus Nanopelagicaceae bacterium
CGTGCAAGCGCCCCAGCCTTATTTGCTTTGAAGAGATCCATAGATTCACCCTACCTGCTTAGCGCGGTTGAGGGAACGATTGTAGAAAGGTGCGAAGAGCACGAGTCCGGCCATAAACCACCAGGTGATGACATAGGCGATGTGCTGCCAATAGAAGCCACCGATCGGATTGATCAACTGCGGAGCTGGGATGCGATCTCCAGAGATAACCGTTCCTGATGGGCCCTTCTCAGTGATTGCGCTGACATAACCATCAAAGAGTTGGTAGTTGCCAACGCCGGCAACAAGGGCTGGGTCTAACCGAGAGAGTGTTGTAGAAGTGGTATCAGCATGATCTTCATTCTGGTGGGGATAGAGGCGACCCATCACTGTGATGCGATCTGTGCTTTGTTGTATCGAACCATCGTGCAATCCACGAACTACCAAGATCGCGCGGTTACGTGATAACTCCATCAAGCCAACGTCGAGATCAACCACTTTTTTAGTAGAGAGCACTTGCTTTGGTGCAACATAAAACTTCACATAAGTGCCAGTGAAAGTAACAAGTCGATTGTAGGCAGCATCGCGAAGGTTATGGCCGGCGGCAGCTACTCCCTCGAGGTCAACGACCGGCTTCTCAGGTGGAGTTACTGATTGGCGTTGAACACTCTGTGCCCGGTGCAATTGCCATAGCCCTAGTTCAACAAAAGTTGCAGAGAGAAGGAGTACAAGAAGAAGGGCTGAAATTTTTTTAGCAAGAACGGCAGGAGCGCTCATTAGTTGTTGAGGTCATCCTGACGCTTCTGCATTCGCTTATAACGGCGGTAGAAGCTAACGCAGAGAAGAGCAACGGCCAAGCAGAGAAAGGTCATGGTTAGCGATCCAACAAGGCCGACATTTACATTCTGCGTCGTGTCATTCATAGGTGAAGTATCCCCCATTTCCAGGAGATAGAATCCATCACATGAGCGCCGAGGCACGAGCCGCATCCCCGTATCTGCGCGCACGCTATGGGATTCCTGAGCCCTCTACCAACCGATATCAGAAGTGGTTCACACCAGCACTCATCCTCCTAGTGGTGGGTGGTGGATGGCTCGCCTGGTCGGCAAACCACTACAGCCGCCCCGAGATCCGTTCGACTTTAATCTCCTTTAATGCGGTAGATAGCTCACACATGTCAGTGCGTTACTCAGTCTCATTCCGCACAACGGATAAGGCGCATCTCTGCCAGTTAATTGCGCGCGATTTTTCAGCCAATACCGTTGGTGAGATTACCGACCACTTCCCTGCAGGTACTACGTCAAAGACGCTGGTGAGCGTGATTCCTACGCGCGTAGCTGCAGTGAACGCTGCAATTATCCGCTGTGCCCTTGGCTAACCTGAAGTAAAGTTCATCCTCTTATGAGTAATTCAGAAACACCTCAGACCTGGCTGACCCACGAGGCAGCAGACCGACTCCGCGCAGAACTCGCTGAGCTCGAAGGTCCACGTCGTACCGATGTGGTCAAGAAGATTGAAGCAGCGCGCGCTGAAGGAGATTTGAAAGAGAATGGTGGCTACCACGCCGCCAAAGATGAGCAGGGCAAGATCGAAGCCCGTATTCGTCAGTTAAAGCATATGCTCGAGAATGCGCATATCGGTGAGCCTCCTGCATCTGCCGATGGCATCGTCGGTCAAGGAATGAAGGTCACCGTCGATCTCATGGGCGATGAAGTTATCTTCTTACTCGGTTCGCGCGAGATCGCAGTTGATGGTCTTGATGTCTATTCCGAGAAGTCACCATTGGGTGGCGCCGTTCATGGCCAGACAATTGGTGCGAGCGTTACTTACACCGCACCAAATGGGAAAGAGATCTCAGTAACGATTAAGGCTGCTGAGTACCTCTAGTTTTGATTCTTATTTATTGGTGTTCTTGTAACGACGAACGCTGAGCGGAACGAAGATCGCCATAATCAAAACCATGTAGAGCAACGATGTCTGAATCGGATGCGTACTCGGGAATGAGTTCTTTGTAACGCCAAACATATTGTGGAAGCCAAAGAGCTGGCGAACCGCAGCGACCATCGTTGAAACGGGATTCCACTCAGCAACATATTGCAACGCCTTTGGCATCGAAGTCGTTGATGCAAATGCGTTGGAGAGGAATGTCAGCGGGAAGGTGAAGAGGAAGCTGATATTGGCGACAACTCGAGCATCCTTTGCTACAAGTCCAGCGAAGATACCGGCCCAGCTCAAGGCATAACCAAAGAGCAGAAGCATTAAGAAGCCAAGACCAATCTTGAGCAAGCCTGACGTTGGGCGCCATCCCACAATAAATCCGGCTGTTCCCATAACGGCAATAACAACAATATTGAGTAAGCCATCACCCAAGGTGCGTCCTGTGACAACTGCAGCGCGCGAGATCGGAAGTGATCTAAAGCGATCGATCAGACCTTTCTCCATATCCTGCGCCATGCCCTGAGCGGTAGCGGCGAGCGTGAATGTGACAGTCTGAACAAAGATGCCGGGCATCAATAGCTGGACATAGCCGCCTTTGATACCGGCACCGAGACCGGCAAATACATAGCGGAAGAGAAGAACGAACATCACCGGCTGAATCGTGTTAAAGATCAGTACTTCTGGGACGCGAGTCAATTGAAGGAGCTGACGCTTCATGATGACCAGAGAATCGCTTATCGCTCTCATTTGCGGCCTCCCTTCTTGCCTTTAACCCCTGGAACTTCTGGCTTCTCCTCTTCGGCAGCATGGCCGGTAAGTGACATGAAGACATCGTCCAAAGATGGGCGCTTGAGTGCGATATCAAGTGGGTGAATCTTTGCTGCGTCGAGTTCACGGAGCAGATCAACAAGCGCATTTCCACCCGTTGTTACCGGTGTAGAGATCTTACGAAGTCCAGTATCGATCGTTGATGAAGTACCACCAATACGATCAGCAATTACCTTTGCTGCTGAGAGATCTGCTTCAGCAACGATGAGTTCAAGACGCTCACCACCGATCTGGGTCTTCAACTGATCGGATGTGCCACGAGCAATTACCTTGCCGCGATCGATTACTGCAATGTCATCAGCAAGCTGATCTGCCTCTTCCAAATATTGTGTCGTAAGCAGAAGTGTGACGCCCTCATCGACGAGTCCCTCGATCACCTTCCACATCTCCATGCG
>DAINZB010000067.1:3240-5341 GCA_036749135.1 Candidatus Nanopelagicaceae bacterium
CGACGCTCGCATATTCGATACACGTAACGACGAAGGGTTCTCATGTCCGCTGAAACTGCGCCAAAGACCGGAACAGCTCCTACCAACAAACAGATGACTCACAAGGAGATCATGTTTGTTCTCTCTGGTCTCATGATGGGCATGCTCCTCGCAGCCCTCGACCAGACGATTGTCTCCACCGCTCTCAAGAAGATCGTGGAAGATTTCAATGGCCTCTCCCATTACACCTGGGTTGTCACCGCCTACCTCCTCACATCTACTGCTTCAACACCGCTCTACGGAAAGATCTCAGACCTTTATGGTCGTCGCCCGGTCTTCCAGTTTGCAATCATCACCTTCCTTATTGGCTCCTTTGCGGCCGGTGCTGCAACTTCAATGAACCAGCTCATCGCATTCCGTGCAATCCAAGGACTTGGAGCGGGCGGATTGATGGCGCTGACATTCGTCATTATTGGTGACATTGTTAGCCCACGTGATCGCGGCAAGTACCAGGGTTACTTCGGTGGCGTCTGGGGTCTCTCCTCTGTCGCAGGTCCGCTCCTTGGTGGATTCTTCTCCGATCGCCATCACATCTTTGGTGTCGCTGGCTGGCGTTGGATCTTCTACATCAACTTGCCATTTGGTATCGCGGCGCTCGTAATCACAACCGCTTCGCTTCACATCCCTAAGGTTGTTAAGAAGCACAAGATCGATTACCTCGGTGCTCTCCTTATGGTTCTCGGCGTCTCATCTCTTCTCCTTGCTATCTCGGTCTATGGACCAGAGAATGGCTGGACCGGCAAGAAGACCTTGGCAGCTTTCGCAGTCTTCATCGCGCTCACCGCGGCATTCCTCTTCCAAGAGACGCGCGCCTCTGAGCCAATCTTGCCGCTTCGCTTATTTAAGAATCACACCTTCTCAACGACTTCGATCCTTGGTTTCATCATCGGTGCCGGAATGTTCGGTGCGATCGTGATGCTTCCTCTCTATCTCCAGTTGGTAAAGGGAAATACCGCTACAACATCAGGGCTCAAGCTCATTCCATTTATGCTCGGTATCGTCTCGATGTCGATCACATCTGGAAAGCTCATCTCCAAGCATGGTAAGTACAAGCGTTTCCCAATCATCGGCCTCACGTTGATGACTACCGGAATTCTTCTGATGTCTACCCTCAACGAGACAACACCATTCTGGCGCCTATCAATCTTTGCAATCTTGATTGGTGCTGGCCTTGGATTCTCGATGCAGACGATTGTTATCGCGCTTCAGAACTCTGTTGATTTCAAGGATATGGGTGTTGCAACTTCATCCAACACCTTCTTCCGTTCAGTTGGTTCAACTGTCGGCGTAGCCATCTTCGGTTCGATCTATGCCAGCCGTTTGAAGCATTACTTACCTCTAGCTATTCAGAAGACTGCTGCGACAGATCCTGCTGCAATGGCAGGAGCAACACCACAGAAGTTCGCACAGATCCAGAACAACTCTGCGATCTTGAAGACCTTCTCTCCTACTCTGCAACACAATGTCTTGCATGCATTTGTGCAGTCATTCCATGTTGTCTTCCTTGCAGCGGCACCGGTCACTGCTCTTGGCCTGATCTTCGCTTTCATGCTCAAGGAGACACCACTTCGTTCCGGCGCTGAACATCATGCAGCAAAGACCGAAGCTGCAGGGGAAGCGATCGCCTAATTAAGATCAATAAGGGCCAACTGCCAAAGGAAGTATTTGTCCTTTCGGCGGTTGGCCTTTTTGTTGCTATTGGTTATGGGTTAATCGTCCCGGCGATTCCACTCTTCGCTAAGACATTTCATGCCAATGCCACTCATGTTGGATTGATCATCTCGACCTTTGCACTGGCACGCTTTGGCTCAGGCCTGATCTCCGGGAAGTTCGTCGATGCCATCGGTGAACGACTCACGCTTGGCTTCGGTTTGGCGATGGTCTCAGTCTCATCATTCCTCTGCGGAATGGCCCACTCCTACTGGCAACTCCTTGTTTTCAGATCTGCCGGTGGTTTAGGTTCTTCAATGTTCTCGGTATCAGCGAGCGCTCTCCTCATGCGGTCAATCAACGATGCTCAGCGGGCGCAGGCTCAATCTATTTATAACTCAGGCTTCCTCAT
>DAINZB010000068.1:0-2199 GCA_036749135.1 Candidatus Nanopelagicaceae bacterium
TCGCCATATGTACCGAGTAACTCGTTATGAATACGTACGATCTTCATCGGTTCACCAACCCAAAGAAGGCGGTATAGGCCGCTAATACTTCGACCGATCCCACACCAAAGACTGCAATTGCTTGATCGAAGGTATCGACCAAAGTGCTTTCAACGCCCTCAACATGGAGGCGATAGGCCAGGTCAGCACCGCGTTCACCGGTAACAACAACCTTCTTACCAGCCAAAGATGCATACGAAACATCCCAAATCCACGATGTATCGATGCCATCGACCTCACGTGCATTGAGTACCAAGATTACATTGTTTCCCGTGACTCCTTGCAGAGCTTCAGTCCACGATGCTGGATTCTTCGTTAACCGCAGACGCGCCTTTACCCCGGCAAAGACCTTCTCAGTAGCTCGCTCCATGCCGCGGAAATCGTTTCGCAATTCGATATTGCTTAAAGCGTTATGGACGCCAGCTAAATCTGCAGCGATCGATGCCAAGACAAAGTTTCGATATCCAGCAGAGCCACCATCGTAAAGATGATCTGCATATTCATTACTCAAACCACAATCGCAGTGGTACTTCCCGTTGTTCCAATCCAAGTAGCGACCACATGATGGACACACAGCACCATCTGGGTGGCGGCCATGCGCTGCGCCACCGAATGAGACTCGGATCGCTGATGCTGCGCCAGTGATTGCATAGTTCACAAAAGGATCATCGACATCGGCAATAAATGCTGTTGAAGGATCAGCTGCTTTACACATCTCATGCCAACGTGCAGCAACTCGCTTTACCTCGTGCATGCGGTGCAATTGATCGCGCGTTAAATTCAAAAGCAAGACCAGCGCAGGATTGGTCGCAGCGACAACTGCAGGCAGATGCAACTCATCGACTTCAAGCACGGCAAAGACGGAGTCTTTCATCAGCGCACCGGCCACACCGCGGGTTAAGTTCGATCCGGACCCTGATGTAACAACGGTGCCGACTGTGCGCACCTGAGACGCCAACTCTTTCGTTGTTGATGTCTTGCCATTAGTACCCGATACCAAGATCACTACGCGCGATGCAGAGAGAAGTTCAATCGCATTGGGACACAAAGCCAAGAGAACGCGACCAGGCAGGGTCTCACCAGCGCCACGACCGAGTGATTTCGAGAGGAATCCAGCGCTGCGCGCGATAAGCATCGCAATCTTTAAGCGCAGTTGATCCACCCCCAGAGTCTACTTGGAGCGCTCGGCAAGCAACCCTTTCAGCCGATTGAATTCTTCAATAAAGGTCTCATAGATGACCTCATTCGAATTCGGCTTAAGAACTCTTTCTTCTGACGTCCCATCGATATAGATAACTCTCACAACTGCAGCGGAGACCCCACTTGGGATACCACCCAACGAGATGGAGACTAATTCAATATCTTTGATGCCATCGAAGTTGCGATGGCTAGCAATCACTGAGGGAGAGTTCTCTCCGACGTTGAGATGACTTCTAGACCCCAGACTTTTTCGAAGAAGTCATTTACGCCTTGCTTATCACCAGCGAAGAATGCTTCCATGACTTCGGGATTTGCAACAATTCGAGCATCAAACTCTTCAACGGATTGAGCTGTTGGTACTACTTCGCTCACAGCTGCCTCCTTTATCGCTTGATTTTTCTGCAACATAATTTACACCTCTCATCTCAATAAATGAAGGTGCACATTTAATCGCCAAGGACTGTCAATGAATCAGATCTATCCACATCGACAGAAAGTAATCAACTACGAAGTCAATGCAACGATCTGCGCTGATAACCACTTACGAAGGTCATAGGCGGCATCGACATACATGCCATGGCCAAAGAAGCCATGGATCATTCCCGGCCACTCTTTGATCGTTACTGGGATGCCAGCGTTCGCGAGCTTCTCGCCATAAGCAACGCCTTCATCACGCAATACATCGTGCTCTGCCAACGCAATAATCGCTGGTGCAACTCCCGCAAAACGATCAGCCTTCATTGGGACTGCATATTGGTTCTGACGTTCCGCCTCTGGAATATATGCCTCCCACGCCCATTGCATTCCAACTGCTTCGAGTCCATAACCGACTTGATGATCGAGATATGACTGGCGCTTGAAATCCATATCAACGCATGGATAGATCAACATCTGATAAGCGAGCGCAACATCGCCAGTATGCGCAGCCTTTAGTGCAACAGCTGCTGCCAAGTTTCCGCC
>DAINZB010000068.1:2299-5263 GCA_036749135.1 Candidatus Nanopelagicaceae bacterium
CGCATCTGCTCAAGCGTTGGATTTTCAATCGGCAGTTCAGCCTCTTTGCGAACTTCGAGCCACTTGATTACTTGAGGATGGAGAGTCATATTAAAAGTCTAGGCCAAACTCACAGCCTTATCGCGGGGGAGCCTACGACGCTCCCATGGATAGGTGTCCGATAATAAAGGCATGAAACGCCTCCTGACCGCCGCACTTATTGCACTCTCGCTCGCGACCTCTGGTGTCCTGCCAGCACAGGCCGCACTCACTCAAGCAGGGAGCATGAGCCCAATCGTTGCGACTTTTGGTCAGAAGACCGTCACTCTCGTCCCACCGATCTCGAACTCGCCAGGGGCATGGACATTTACCGCGGCAAATCCAGCGGTAGCAACGATTAGCGGAAATATCGCAACACTCATTGGCGCTGGCTACACGCGTATCACCGCTGTACAAGCAGCAGCATCTGGCTACAACTCGGTCTCACGCGTCACCGAGCTCACCGTGAAAAAGGGGACTCCCGTAATCACTGCGATTCCCAACCAGAGCGTCCCATTTGCAAGTAAGAGTTTCACGATTCCTACTCCAACAAGTCCTAGTGATGGCGCCTGGAGTTACTCGATCAATGGTTCACCATTCGCATCGCTCTCGCGCAATGTGATCACCTTTAACGATGGTGGCAATATTTATGTCACCGCAACACAGACTGCCACACCTGCATGGAATGGCACAACGCTTAACTTCGTTCTCACTGTGCAATTGATCCCACCAACACTTGGCACATTCGGCGATATCACCATCAATCGCGATAGCGTCACATCGATCACGCTAAGCCCACCATCATCGAATTCGACTGGTGTCTGGACATTTTCGTCAAACAACACCGCAATTGCGACAGTGAGCGGTACAACTCTTACTCCCGTATCAATTGGTTCAACAACTATTACCGCTACCCAAGCGAAGGCAACTCCTTATGCGAGTGCAACGATTACGATGAATGTAACGATCACCGGAACTGCACCTGCCGTCAGCCCATGGAGTTCCATCACATCTACCTACGCAGCAAATAAGACGATTGTTCTTACTCCGCCAACTTCTAATTCACCTGGAACCTGGTCGTATACATCAAGTGATCCAGCAACCGCCTCTATCGCTGGCGCAGTCGTCACCTTTAACAAACCCGGCATTGTCACTCTCACTGCAAATCAGGCAGCATCAGGAAGTTATAGCCCGGTGGGTCCAATCACCACGACACTTACTATTCAAGGAACACCAACGCTCACTCCTATGGTCAATCTTCTTCGAGTCGCTGGTGACCCAGATATTGCACTGATTGCGCCTACATCAGCCTCACCAGGTGCCGTTACTTTTGCATCAAGTGATCCAAACGTCGTTGCTATTAATGGGTCGAGCGCAAAGATTGTTGGTGCCGGTACCTCCACAATAACTGCAAACCAGGCTGCAAGCACCTACTGGTTACCTACATCAACATCATTCACTATTCAGGTTAATGGAATTGTGCCAACACTTGGCGCCTTCAATGCAATCACTATCAATGCAGATAACAAAGCGATTGTGATCGTACCGCCAACATCGAATTCAAAGGGAACCTGGACATTCACTTCGAGTGACTCATCTGTTGCAAAGGTTCTTGCCAATACAATCATCGGAGTTAAAGTTGGTACTGCGACAATCACTGCCGTACAAAACCCTGGTGGACTCTTTGGACAATCCAATATGGTGACAACAACTATCACTGTTAATCCGGCTCCAACTCCAAGCCCAACACCAACACCAGTTGCGACCCCAACAGCAACACCGAGCGCTAAGCCAACGCCAGTCGCTACTCCTACGGTTGCACCAGTTGCTCCAGTAAAGATTGCACTGATTAAAGTCACCATTGCAAAGCGCATTGTCACTGTCACAAGCACTGTGAAGTCAGTAGTGGTAACTATCGATGGAAAGAAGAGCTCGTTAGGTCGTCATACTCTGAAGCCAGGTAAGCATATCTACTTGGTTATGCAGGGGAGAACGATCGTCTACTCCAAAACTCTAACGATCAAATAGCGCGTAATTACTGGAGCCTCAGGCCGGGATTGAACCGGCGACCTGTCCATTACGAGTGGACTGCTCTACCACTGAGCCACTGAGGCCGGTAATAAAACCTATAAACGCAAGAAGATTAAGAGATTACCGCGCCGTTGCTAAATGCAACAGAGACGATTCCTGATTCGCCATCAGCAGTTGCTGGATCAACCCAAGCAACATCTAAATCGCGAAGCGCTGCATGAATATCATCTTTAAACCATGAATCATCGAGCTGACCCTTTGCAGCGATCTCAATCTTGGTGATCTCTGCATGCGCCTTGCCATCAACTGATGGGTGGTCGCTAGTAAGCCACTGGATAAAGAATGGAAGTTCTGGTTGATCTGCAATCTCGATAACACCGAGTTGCTTCCAGGAAAGCTCTGTTCCATCTGGGCGCTTGCGATGTCCTTCGATCGCTGGGCGACCAAACTTCGCTTCGATAGGTGAAATATCTTTTGTTGAGAAGACCCAGGTAAGCCATCCGCCACCTTCATTGGCCTTCTTCGTTACAGCCTTGCCCCATGGTGTTGCCTCTGCCGCTGGGTGATCCAATGGGCAGACAACTTCGATGTATTGGCCATTTAAGAGTGATGCAGTGAAGTTGCGTGTGCCGAATCGTGGGTGGATACCACCATCAACGAAGGCCGTCCCGAGCTGGGAACCAATTCTCTGGACCACATCAGAGATCTGGTCATGGCTGGCGACATATGAGATGTGGTCTAAACGCATGGGGAAATAATGCACTATTCCAAGGGGTGCTCTTTACCAACCCCCAGCCAGATCCACGCGTGAAAAGGGCTGAATCTAAGGGCTTAGGCCGCCTTGCAGACCACCGGACCCGATGGCACCGCACCTGTCAGCAGGTAGGCATCAACCTTCGAATCGATGCACGAAGA
>DAINZB010000069.1:0-5237 GCA_036749135.1 Candidatus Nanopelagicaceae bacterium
GATCTTCCTATTCGGATGGTGGATGAACGCTTATCGACAGTGAGTGCGAGTGCAAAGCTTCGCTCCGCTGGCAAAGATTCACGAGCGAGTAAGGATTTTATCGACTCTGCAGCTGCAGCTGAGATTCTTGAAGCAGCATTGGCGCGCGATCGAATTCAAGATGGTCGACCATGAAACCCCTCCACAAACGATTCATCGCAGCAGGATTGCTCGTAACAATTGGTATCGCAGGAGCACTCGTTCTCTTTCCTTCACCTTCAACTGAATATCCTGAAAGGAGCGCAGGAGCACCGGTAAAGATTGCGGTGAGTACAGGCGAGAACGGCTCGGCGATCGCTGCGGACCTTGAGAGAAATGGCGTGATTCTTAAAGCTTCTTCCTTTGTAAAGCTGGCAATTAGCGATACTCGATCGCTCTCTATTTCGCCTGGTGTACATACAATCGATAGCCATATCACCTCAAAGCAGGCGCTCACACAATTACTCGATCCGTCGCGCAACTCGGGGTTGATCCGAGTCATCGAAGGTTCCACTCTTGCTGACATTCTGTCGACGTTTAAGGCGAATGAGATATCTGGGCCGACCGGAAATCTATCAATCCCAACGGAGTTTGGGGCTCATAAATCTGTTGAAGGTTTTCTCTTCCCCGCAACGTATTCATTTGCTCAAGGGACTACGAGAAACCAGGCGCTTCAGGAAATGGTTAAAAATTTCTCTGACCGGATTTCCTCGACTGCCATTCTCTCTGGCTATGGCAAATATTCTCCTTATCAAGTATTGACGATTGCTTCACTTATCCAGATTGAGGCGGATGTAGCTGACTATGGGAAGGCAGCGCAGGTCATCTACAACCGTTTGAAGATAAATATGCCACTCCAGTTAAACTCGACTGTGCAATACGCACTAAATGCTCGCGGCAGAATCGCCTTATCAGCAAAACAGACCCGTATCGCATCGCCATTCAATACCTATCTCAATACTGGTCTACCACCAACACCTATCTCCAACCCAGGGTTGGAGGCCATCAACGCTGCACTTCATCCTGTTGCCGGAGATTGGCTCTATTTCATTACAGTCAAACCGCATGACACTCGGTTTACTAAGAGCTTCGAAGAGTTCCAGAGTTGGGTTACGCTCTACAACAACAACTTGGCGAATGGACTTTTCAAGTGATTAAAGCAGCTGTTTTGGGATCTCCGATATCGCATTCGCTTTCTCCATTGCTTCATAATTATGCTTATTCAATCCTCGGCGTGGAAGGGGACTACTCCGCATTAGATGTTCCCGAAGCGGAGTTGATCCCATTTCTATCAAAATCGATCTCTGAAAACTGGACGGGCTTCAATATGACGATGCCTCTTAAGGAGCGTGTCTTCGATTCCCCTCTCGTTCTGCTCGATGAGAAGGCAACGCGAATCAAAAGTGCAAACACACTGACCCGAAAGGGCGATGGTTATGTCGGAACTTCGACAGATCTCACTGCCTTCGAAAGATTGCTCGCCCCATACTCAGTTGACCGCGTCGCGATTATTGGTGGCGGAGGAACGGCCCGGGCTCTACTCGGAGCAATCGCTGAACGCTCAACAACTGTTGATGTTCTCCTTCGAACACCTAAGCGATTAGATCTCCTCTCATCAATTGCGCCGCAGGCAATCCTTACTGCGATTCCAATGGACTCCTCGTTAGAGGGATATGACCTTGTTGTAAACACCACACCTGCTGGCGTGGCAGATCCTTTGGCATCGACGTTACAAAATGCAAATGGGCTCTTCTTTGAATCTCTCTACAATCCTTGGCCAACCGAACTTGCATTTGCTTGGAGTCAATTGGGAGGGAAGGTAGTGCATGGCATCGATCTTCTCGTGGAACAGGCGCTCGATGCTATCCACCTCATCGCCGAAGTTGATTTCGATTACGCAAGAATGCGGAGCGAATTACTCTCGGTAGCTTTATCTAGGATTAACGCACATCCACAGTAAAGAGAGATTGGTGTTGCAGAACTCCATTTAGGGTCGAGTATGACCATTTCTCGCTATCTAATACTTCTCACTATCGGCATTTGGATCTCTTGGATCGATCTTCGAACACGAAGAATTCCCAATTCGCTCCTTCTCGCAATGCTCGGACTATCAACAGCTCTTTATATCTTCGACATTCACCTCATGACCAAGGCTCTCGTAGCTGCCCTTATTTTCGCCCTCTTTCTCGTTCCACTGACCGTGATAAGGATGCGCTCTCTCGGCGCGGGGGATTCAAAACTGATTCTGGTTCTGGCCATTCTCTTGGGTAGCGGTGATCGAACGGTGAGCGCCCTCATATTCGCTTCGTGTTTCGCTCTGATTCAGATTGCGCTGATCTATCTCAGAAGCCGCCAGTGGCCAAAATCGATCCCCTTTGCTCCAGCGCTGATATTTGGAGCTCTTCTCTCGGTCTAATCCTCTGATTTCGGCACGAGGGAGCGATGAGATCTGACAGAATTACCTCCTGACCTCGAACTCCTGACGAGAATGGATCACTGATGTTACGTTGGCTAACGGCGGGCGAATCACACGGACCGGCACTTACTGCGATTCTCGAGGGACTCCCAGCTCATGTTGAGATCACAAGTGAGATGATCGATACCGACCTGTCTCGACGTCGTCTCGGCG
The DNA here is from genome assembly GCA_036749135.1 of Candidatus Nanopelagicaceae bacterium. Classification (GTDB taxonomy): domain Bacteria; phylum Actinomycetota; class Actinomycetes; order Nanopelagicales; family Nanopelagicaceae; genus PALSA-747. Next base: position 2,648 of record DAINZB010000069.1, read on the forward strand.
TAGGACGAGGCGCGCGCCAAAACTTTGAAGCAGATCTCGTCACTTTGCTTGGCGGAGTTCGCCATGGTCGTTCGCAAGGTGGTCCTATCGCGCTGACTGTTGGAAACTCAGAATGGCCAAAATGGGAGAAGGTTATGAACCCAAATCCCGTTGATAGTGAGGAGTTGGCCGCACTTGCTCGTAATGCACCACTTACACGCCCTCGCCCTGGACATGCCGACCTTGTCGGAATGCAGAAATATGCTTTCGATGATGCACGTCCAATTCTGGAGCGGGCGAGTGCTCGCGAGACAGCTGCCCGCGTCGCCTTAGGCGCCGTTGCTCGAGCCTTTCTGGATCAGACTATTGGTGTAAAAATTCTCTCCCATGTCCTCTCCATCGGTTCTGTTTCGGTACCAGAAGATGCAGCATTGCCAACATCTGGTGATCAAACTCTGGTCGATGCAGATCCAGTTCGCTGTTTCGATTCCTCAACCAGTGCAAGGATGATTGAAGAGATTGGCGATGCTCATTCTTCCGGTGACACGCTTGGGGGAGTGATTGAAGTTCTTGTCTTCGACCTACCACCTGGACTTGGCTCTCATACACATTGGGATAAGAGACTTGATGCCAGACTCGCAGGTGCCGTCATGGGTATTCAAGCGATTAAAGGCGTCGAAATAGGCGATGGTTTCACCACTGCACGCCGTAGAGGTTCAGTTGCACATGATGAAATCGAGCGTAATGTGGATGGCAAGATCGTTCGTAGAACAGATCGCGCTGGTGGAACTGAAGGTGGTATGTCGAACGGAGAGATTCTTCGGGTTCGCGCAGCCATGAAACCAATTTCTACGGTTCCAAAGGCGCTAGACACAATTGATGTATCTACTGGCGAGCCAGCAAAGGCGATTAATCAGCGATCCGATGTCTGCGCTGTACCAGCAGCAGGAGTTGTCGCTGAAGCGATGGTTGCCCTCGTTCTCGCGGATGCAGTACTTGAAAAATTTGGTGGAGATAGCGTCTCCGAAACTCGGAGAAACTACCTCTCATATTTAGAGAACTTAGCAATTCACTAATGAATCAGGTAATTCTTTTTGGCCCGCCTGGGGCTGGAAAATCCACGGTTGGCCGCGCACTGGCGAAACTTGTGGGATCCGTTTTTTTGGATACAGATCATCTCATTGAAGATCGAGCAGGAAAGAAGATCTCAGAGATCTTTTTGGAAGATGGTGAAGTAATTTTCCGATCAATGGAAGCAGAAATAGTTACGGAGAGCCTTGCTGGAGAATTCGGGATCCTTGCCCTTGGAGGTGGATCTGTCATGAACCCTTTGGTTGAGAAGAAGATTGCAGAGCATCCAGCGCTCAAAGTTTTCCTCGATGTCGGAATCGCTCAAGCCGCACCCCGCATTGGTTTTAATCAGGATCGTCCGATGTTGCTCGTCAATCCTCGTCAAACATGGATTGCACTCATGAAAGATCGCCGCCCCGTTTATGAGAGATTGGCCGATATCACCGTAGTGACTGATTCCAAGAAGGCAGGAGAAGTTGCTGCAGAGATTCTTTCGGAGATAGAGGTGCGAAATGGTTGAGATCCAAGTCTCTTCGGATCGTGAATACCGCATCTCAATAGGTGTCGACTGGCGAGCCGAGTGTGAATCTATTCGTTCCCGTTATTCAAAGGTTCTTATCATCGCTCCAGCGGAACTCAAAGGGCTATTGGACCTCGCTGAGGAAAGCGTCTTCTATGTCCCTGACGGAGAATCTCAAAAGGATATTGCAATCGTCTCTCAGATCTGGGAAGAGCTTGGTCGCCGTCAACTCGGTAGAGCCGATGCGATTGTTGGCATTGGTGGGGGAGCAACAACGGATCTTGCCGGCTTTGTAGCGGCAACCTGGTTGCGTGGTGTTGATTGGTTTGCAATTCCAACGACACTTGCTGCGATGGTTGATGCTTCTATAGGTGGAAAGACCGGAATCAATACATCTTCAGGAAAGAATCTCGTTGGCGCATTTTACTCGCCTAACCATGTGATTATCGATACCGTCTTTCTTGATTCACTTTCAGACCGAGATTATGCCGCCGGTTTAGCGGAGGTAATTAAGACCGGGCTGATTGCAGACGCAACAATTCTGAACCGGTTAGAAGGACTCAACACAATCTCCGAAGTTCGCAGGTATTCAGCCGAGCTCATTGAGAAGTCCGCTCGAGTTAAGGCCGATGTCGTGAGTAGGGATTTCAAAGAGGGAAAACTTCGGGAGATTCTCAACTTTGGCCACACCTTCGGACATGCTGTGGAGAAATCCATGGATTATGAATTTAGGCATGGCGAAGCAGTATCAATCGGTCTCGTATATGCCCTCGCCTTATCCGAGGACCTTGCTGGTTTCGATGCAGATCAGACCTCTAAAGTTGTGACACTCCTTAGAAAGTTTGGTCTCCCGATAACTGTTTCCGGACTCTCATGGCAGGATTTACTTCAACTGATGTTGGGTGACAAAAAGACCCGCGGCTCCCAACTCCGATTTATTGGCCTCGAAGATATTGGCCGTCCTGTCTGGTTAGAGGGCGTGGCCATCGAACAAGCGAAGAGCGTCTATGAGAGAATCTG
>DAINZB010000070.1:0-1869 GCA_036749135.1 Candidatus Nanopelagicaceae bacterium
CCTTCGCTAGTGAGCGAACCAGCCTTTTCACCTTTGACCAATGTGTAGTACTCATTCCCCCACACATTCAGTCCGATGTTATTTGACAGTGCAAAGAATGGGCCGTCGAGCGCGATCTGCGTCGGATGTGAGGCCATCGCCTTCATCTTTCTATCGACAAATTCATTTCCGTCGATGAGTGTTGTGACATATTCATCTGGCTTTGCAAATGGCAGATCATCTGCACTCTCAGCTCCCATGAAATCTGAACCCTGCGCCTTCATCGCATCAATTCCCTTTTGAACTACGGATCGTGGCATCGTGTTCCAGTAAATCTTTTGAATATCCCATTCTGGTGCCGCCAACTCAGCTGCTCTCATCGCAACACGGTGAGCCTGAATATGATCCGGATGGCCGTATCCGCCAATCTCATCATAGGTAACAAGAACCTGCGGCTTAACTTCTTTGATTACCTCAACGAGTTCACGAGCGGCAGTATCGAGATCAGCCTGCCAGAAGACATCTGATCGATTATTGGATGGAGTATCCATCATGCCGCTATCGCGATACCGCTTAACCGGTGAGCCCAGAAAACGGTGATCAGTGACACCAAGCGCTGCCATCGCATTCGCAAGCTCAACCTCCCGCACTGCTGCAAGTCCATCATCTTTATCTGCTGCGAGATGTGCGAGTTCAGGGACGAGGATCTCGCCTTCTTCGCCTCGAGTGCAGGTCACTAAGGTGACGTTATAGCCAGCGGCCACATACATCGCCATTGTCGCGCCATTATTGATCGTCTCATCATCTGGATGGGCATGAACGAGAAGCAGGCTCTTTCGGGATTGCGTGGAAGTCATAGAGAGAGGATAACAAGGGAGCCGGTATTAGTTATCCTTTCACCATGACTACTGACCTCAAAGGACGCCTTCCTCGCGATGAACGTCGCGCCCAGCTCCTCGCTGCTGCACTCGAAGTCTTCACCCAGGCGGGCTATCACTCAGCTGCGATGGATGAGATTGCAGATCGCGCCAATGTCAGTAAGCCAGTCCTCTATCAGCACTTCCCATCAAAACTTGATCTCTACCTCGCAGTGCTTGATCTCCATATTGATTCATTGGTCTTTGAGATTCAGAAATCAGTTGCCTCTCAGAAAGATAACTGGGCTCGCGTTGAAGCAACGACCGAGGCCTACTTTGATTTCATCAATCGTGAAGGTGAAGCATTCCGACTTCTCTTTGAAAGCGATATGAGCGTTGAGCCGCAAGTCCGCGAACGCCTTACTCGCATGACCTACGACTGTGCTGCAGCTTTCTCTGCTGTGATCTCGATCGACACTGGACTTCCTAAAGAAGCCTCCATGATGCTCGCCGTTGGAATTATCGGCAACGTACAATCTGCTGCTCGCCATTGGTTGGAGCGCGATGGCAAGATCGATCGTGAAAACGCGGTGAAGCTCATTGCCAATCAGATCTGGCGCGGTATTGGCGGCTTCCCCAAGCAGAATCAATAATTTCAGGTTAGGGTAACGACATGGCTAAAGAGGCAAAGACAACGACAGATCTCCGTATTGGTATCGCTGATACTGGAGTCGATCTCGTCTATGAAATCGACCATTCGATCGAGAAGGTCATCGCCAAGGTTCAGGAAGCGCTCGATAGCGGAAAGACGCTCTCGCTCACCGATACCAAGGGTCGACAGATTCTTGTGCCACATTCAAAGATTGCCTATGTAGAAGCTGGGAATGCTGCGGACCGCAAGGTCGGCTTTACTACTTTATAAGGCTCTCATAATCCGCCTGGCGTTCGCGCGAGACTCGAGTTTCTCCCACTGAGCCGGATCTGTTGTGAACTCAGCAAGTTCATTCATCTTTCCAGTTCCGTGATAATCGCT
>DAINZB010000070.1:1969-5019 GCA_036749135.1 Candidatus Nanopelagicaceae bacterium
CCAATCGGCAAAGACTTCATCGCGGTTCTTTGCAAGCCCCTTCGCCACAAGTGCATCTGCGAGGTGAGGTCTCCCGAGGGTAGCTCCATCACTCAGTTGTGCATGAACTTCTGCAAGTGAGATCTCAATTCCAGCCTCGTTCATTCGAGCAATGATCCGCTCCATGCGACCCATTCGATTATCTCGCGTCTGTGCCAGCATCTCTTGAAGTGGTTGATTCTCGCGATCGAAGAGCAGGCCCAACATGTGAACACTTACGCCATCCTCAGTCTGGCATGAGATCTCTGAACCCAAAACAAGATCGAGACCAGGGCGAAGCCATTCGATCGCTTCATCCCAGCCAGCAACTGTGTCGTGGTCGGTCAATGCAAGTGTCGTGATCCCCTGAGAGAGCGCCTTGTTCACTAACTCACTTGGTCGATCCGTTCCATCACTCATGAGTGAGTGAGTGTGGAGATCAATCTTCACTATGAATTTCTTCCCATCACGAAGATGGTGCATCCGATGAGGATTCCAATAACACCAGGAATGATTCCGGCGCTTGGCTTCTGGTGGAGCCATAGAAGTGCAAATACTGCTGCAACCGGTACTTCGAAGAAGACGACGAGAGAAACAACAACAGGTGAGAGTCTCTTGAGTGAGAGGTTCATCATCGTGTGCCCCATGAGCTGTGCGCCAAGAACTAACAATCCGACCCAGAGCCATTGGACTTTCGGGAAGGCGATGAATGTTGATCCGGTAATAAAGATCATGGGAAGCGCGGTGAGGGCACAGACTCCATAACAGACACTTGTGTACGTGGATGTCGAGATCTCACTCTGAACCTTTGACCCGAACATGACGTATGTTGCCGAGAGCATCGCGCAAATAATTGCGAAGAGGTCTCCTTCAAAGGCGCGAAGTGAGATTTTAAGATCGACACCAGTAATGATGAAAACCGATGCAAAGGCAACCAGCATTCCTAAGAGAGATAGCCGAGCGATATGGCCACCTTGTGAACGAACATAGATGGCGCTAAAGATTGGTTGAAGTGCAGCTAGCGCTGTTCCTGCTGCAACGCTGGTAAACCGCATAGCAAGGAAGAAGCCTATGAAATGAAGGGCAAGAACGAAGCCAGAGAACGCTGCAATGCGAATAGCCTTACGTTGGGCCGGGCTCTTCCACTCACCTCTGCGTAATGCAAATGGTGACATGATCAGCGAGCCAGCCAAGTTTCGCCAGAAGATGAGAGAAGGAATCGGCATCACGCTCTTTGCAATGAGTGGACCAGATGTGCCAATGCCGATGATTCCCAGCAAAAGAATTGGGATATCGCGCCCCTTTGGCAGGGCGGTGTGATCCGTCGCCTGACTCATGAAATATGTCGCTGTGCGATTAGAAGAATGTGTACCAAAGCATGGCGAAGACGCATACCGCAACGATAGCAATAATCACTGTATAGATGAGGCTCATTGTCTTCGTTGCTACAAACTCACCCATGAGGCGCTTATCGCGGGAGATACCAAACATGTAGAGCAAGAGCGGAAGCAGAAGTACGGCGTTAATGATCTGCGAGATGATCAAAATCGTAATAAGTGGTGCTCCGGGGATGAGAATGAGTGAAGCAGCGAGCACGGTGATAAAGGCGAAGGTTGAATAGAAAAGCGGAGCTTCTTGGAATGAGTCATCGAGAGCCGCTGGGCGGCCGGTGAGATCACTGATCGAATATGCAGTAGAGAGCGGAAGAATTGAGGCTGCCAGAAGTGCAGCGCCAATAAGTCCAACAGCAAAGAGGTCCTTAGCAAGTGTTCCAGCCAATGGCTTGAGGGCTGCTGCGGCCTGCGATGCATCGGTGATATTTGTGATGCCATGGGCATTGAGCGTTGCTGCACACGTAACAATCACGAAGAAGCCGATGACGCCGGTCAACAATGAACCGGTCCAGACATCTACTCGCAATAACTTGAGGTCATCTTTTGAGAGACGCTTATCTACTGCATAAGACTGAATAAAGGCGAGACCCCATGGCGCCAAGGTGGTTCCCAACGTTGCAGTCGCTAAATAGATCGCATCGTGATTTATTGGCATGGTTGGGATGACCAACCCTTTAAAGGCGGCACCCCAATGAGGATGAGACATAAAACCAGCAATGACGTAGGCGAGAAATACTGCACATAGTGCGAAGAAGACTTTTTCAACACGAGCGAATGAGCCACGAAGTACCAGCGCTGAAACAACCACTGCAGCAATCGGAACGCTGATATATCGAGAAAGTCCAAAGAGTTGTCCAGCGGCGGCGATACCAGCGAACTCCGCTGTCATAGTTCCAATATTGGCGATGATGAGCGCACTTGCACTCAGGATTCCAGAACGAGCTCCGTACTTCTGGCGAACAAGTCCGAGCAATCCTTGACGAGTGACAACACCGATGCGCGCACCGAGATCTTGGAAGATAATCAATGCGATGGTAGATATCAGAAGAACCCACATCAGCTGGTAGCCGTAATGCGCTCCTAGTTGTGAATAGGTGGTGATACCAGCGGGATCATCATCAGATAGTCCTGCAAGTACGCCGGGTCCCATAACTGCGAGAAATGCTGCAAGGCGAATCTTCTTTGGTGAGGGCGCCTTTGATGCCGGGCTCTTGGCCGTAGTCATACTCGACCCTCATCTGCAGTGAGCGCATCGACTAAGTCATCGGCCAGAATTCTGCCAATCGGCTTGCCTTTCACATCAACAACAACGATGGAAGAACCGCGGTTATTCGAGAACTCTTCGATAACCTCATCGAGCGGAGTATCAATCTTTACCGTGGTTGGGAATGGAGCGGCAATTAAGGTCTCAATGAGAGCAGTGGACTTTGCGGCAACAAGTTCAATTGTTTGAATATGATCAACGAGGCGCCCCTTGGAATCAACAACGAGAATTCCATCAACCACATCGCGCTCTTTATGTTCAATGAGCATCTTTAAGGCTGTTCCAACCGTATCGCTCTGCTTGATCACAAGCATATGAGTTGTCATCATTCCACCAGCAACTCGCTCATCAAATGAGATCAACTCGCGAAGTTC
>DAINZB010000071.1:0-5018 GCA_036749135.1 Candidatus Nanopelagicaceae bacterium
CGGTATCTATCGGAATTATCCTGATGTGAATTCAATTATTTCGACATGCACTTCTCAAGAGCTTCGAGAACTGCAACCTACCTTCGCGGCCGGAATGATTCCGAAATCAAAGGCCGCTCTCTATGCACTCGATAACGGAGCAAAGCTTGCTCGCGTCATTGATGGGCGGGATCCAAAGAATCTTATTGCCGCTCTGGATGGAGTTGGCGGAACGGTAGTTCTCCCATGAAGATGAAGAAGGCCCAGAACCGCTGGCAATCAGCGCTACAAAATAATTATGGAACACCCTCGCTCGCTCTCAGCCATGGCAAGGGTTCATACGTCTGGGATGTTGAAGGTAAAAAGTATCTCGACATGCTCGGTGGTATTGCAACAACAGTTGTCGGCCAAGCGCATCCCAAGGTAGTTGCAGCAGTCTCGAAGCAGATAGAGCAGCTCTCGCATGTCAGTAACTTCTATATTCATGAACCAGGCTTATCACTAGCCGAGAAACTCATATCCTTTACTGGAGAGAAGAGTGCACGAGTCTTCTTCTGCAACTCTGGCGCAGAGGCAAATGAGGCGGCACTTAAACTTTCTCGCCTTACGGATCGAACTCGGATCATTTCTACACGTAATGCTTTCCACGGTCGAACGATCGGAGCCCTCTCACTCACTGGCCAAAGCGCTAAACAACGCCCATTTAGGCCGCTTCTGAAAGATGTCGTCTTTGCTGAATATGGAGATATCGCCTCAATGAAGCGGTTGATCTCGCGCAAGGTCGCGATGGTGATCCTTGAACCGATTCAAGGTGAGAGCGGCGTCGTCGTTCCGCCAGCTGGTTATCTCAAAGCGGTGCGAGAACTCTGCGATAAATATGGAGTGCTTCTCTGCATTGATGCAGTACAGACTGGCATGGGGCGTACCGGTTCGTGGTTTGGTTATGAATACTCCGGAATAACCCCTGACATCATCACCTTGGCTAAGGGTTTGGGTGGGGGACTTCCGCTAGGAGCGATGATCGCTGTGACGTCGAAGGCGCCTGCATTTAAAGCTGGCGAACACGGCAGTACCTTTGGAGGCAATCCGGTTTCATGTGCCTCAGGTTTAGCTGCAATAGAAGTGATTGAAAAAGGCTCACTACTCAAGAAAGTTGTCGAACGGGGCGAATTCATCAAGCGAGAAGTTGCTGAACTCGATGGGGTTACCTTAGTTCGTGGTGAAGGATTGCTGCTTGGCATAGTGCTTGATGAAGCGATTGCGGCTAGCGTTGTCGCCGCTGCAAAGGAGGAAGGCCTTCTCCTTAATGCACCGGATAAGAACGTCATCCGAATCGCACCGGCGCTGACTTTAACTCAGGCTGAAGCAAAGGTCTTCATCAAGAAGTTCTCGGCCTCGCTATTAAGAGTGAAGAGTGAGGTACGTGCGTGAATCCAGCAGCTCGCAAACAACTGGTCATGCAATTGGTTGGAAGTGGCGTCATTGAGTCGCAAGAAGATTTGGTGAAAGCTCTGAAGAAGAATGGTGTTGTAGTTACCCAAACGACAGCGAGTCGAGATCTCCTTGAAATTGGCGCCCTTCGTGGACCAGATTCCACCGGACGCACCCGTTACATATTGCAGGCAGGACCTACGACCAATTCTGGGAGCACGCGAAACTTGCTACTGAGTGCGATACCAAGTGGAAACTTGGTCGTTGCCAAGACTCCACCAGGAGGCGCCCAACTTTTAGCCGGCCGCATCGATGGCGCAATATCTCATGGGGATCTTCCTAACGCGATTGGAACAATTGCTGGGGATGACACTGTGATCGTTGTATCTGCCTCCGCTACTGGGGGAGCCTCGCTGGCACGAGAATTAACCGCATTCCTCGACGGCGAACCACTAAAATCGCAATCTAGAAGAGCAAGCCAGACGCGAACCAAGCAGAAGCGGAGCAAGTAATGGCCCTATGGGGTGGCAGGTTTACTCAAGGCCCGGCTGAATCCGTCTCGATCCTCTCGAGAAGTGTTCACTTCGATTGGGTCTTGGCTCCGTATGACATCCGAGTGAATATCGCCCATGTGCGTGGGTTGGCCCAAGCGGGGATTCTTCACGATGACGATGCTCAAAAAATCGCGATCGCTCTCGTTGCCCTGGGGGAGGAGATTGCGGCTGGGACCTTTGGGCCCATCGCATCTGATGAGGATGTCCACTCGGCCATCGAACGAGGCCTGGTCGGAAAACTCGGTGATCTAGGCGGTGCCTTCCGAGCCGGACGTTCACGTAATGACCTCGTTGTCACCGACTTTAAGCTCTATTTGATCGACCACATGATCGAGATTGGTGCAGCTCTCACATTACTTGTTGAAGAGTTCACAACGAAGGCTGACGAATACAAGGATGCAATCGCACCAGGTTTCACTCACCTTCAGCATGCTCAACCAATTAACTTCGGTCACGAGTTGGCAAAGCATTCCCAGGCGCTGCTACGGGATTTAAGTCGAATTCGTGATTGGTTGGTCCGAAACTCTGTTTCACCACTTGGTGCCGGCGCATTGGCGGGTTCAGCTTTGCAACCACACCCGGAAAATAGCGCACACGAATTAGGTTTTAGCACTGCACATCAGAACAGTATCGATGCAGTCAGCGATCGCGACTTCGTTGCAGAAGCGCTCTTTATCATGGCGAATATTGGAGTCCATCTCTCTCGGATCGGCGAGGAGTACACCCTGTGGAGTACAACTGAATTCGGTTGGGCAAAACTTGATGATGCTTTCTCGACGGGCTCTTCGATCATGCCACAGAAGAAGAATCCAGATATCGCCGAACTTGCGCGCGGTAAGAGTGGACGATTGATTGGAAATCTCACCTCAGTCCTGGCGATGCTTAAAGGACTGCCGTTCGCATATAACCGCGATCTCCAGGAAGATAAAGAACCAACTTTTGATTCTGTAACAACGCTCCTCACTATTCTTCCTGCGTTGACCGGGATGGTAGAGAGCACGACCTTTGATCGCTTACGGATGGCAGAGGGTGCCGTAAAAGGCCATGCACTCGCAACGGAGATTGCAGATTTTCTTGCTCGCCAGGGGGTTCCATTTGCTCACGCACATGAGATCTCAGGTAAGTGTGTTCAGCGTGCTGAGTCACTCGGAAAAGAAGTTCATGAACTCTCTGATGAAGAGCTTCTCTCAGTTGATTCACGACTGGGATCAGAGATTCGTCAGACCCTCTCAGCAGTTGGGGGAGTAGCCTCTCGCACCTCATCAGGCGGGACTTCGACACAGAGCATTATCAAGCAGATTCATGACCTTAACAGCCGAAACCAGCTCTTTATCGAATACTTCGATAGCAAGCGCTCTGACTTCTTGGAGATGATCCACATATGACACAAGCACTTCTCGACGACCTGGAATGGCGTGGATTAATCGCTCAGAGCACTGATCGCGAGGCGCTCATCAAGGATTTAGAGGCTGGTCCAGTCTCCTTCTATTTGGGTTTTGACCCGACGGCTCCGAGCCTGCATGTTGGAAATTTGGTCGTACTCCTTGTGATGCGCCGCTTCCAATTAGCAGGTCACAAGCCTCTGCCTCTCGTAGGTGGAGCGACAGGACTTGTCGGTGATCCAAGTGGAAGAAATGAAGAGCGTTCACTCAATAGTGATGAAGTTGTCGCTGAATGGGTATCGAGAATTCGCAAACAATTAGAACGATTCTTAACCTTTGAAGGTTCAAACGCGGCAAATCTTGTCAACAATTTGGATTGGACCAAGAACGTTACAGCGATCGAATTCCTCCGTGATATCGGCAAACATTTCAGCGTCAATCAGATGCTCACAAAGGATTCTGTCTCATCTCGTCTTGAAGGCGGAGGTATCTCATACACCGAGTTCTCGTATCAAGTACTTCAGTCCTTCGACTATCTTGAGTTGTATCGCCGACACAATTGCATACTGCAATTAGGTGGAAGTGATCAATGGGGAAATATCACGGCAGGTCTTGATCTTATTCGTCGCGCCGAATCAGGTTCGGCACACGCGTTAACAATTCCACTTTTGCAAAAAGCAGATGGAACAAAATTTGGAAAGACTGCAGGCGGAAGTGTCTGGCTCGATCCAGAGATGACATCGCCATATGCTTTCTATCAATACTGGCTTGGTACTGATGATGCCGATGTTGAGAGATTTTTGAAGACATTCTCTTTCAAGAGCCGGAAAGAACTTGAAGAGTTGTTTGTGGAATTGAAGAATAATCCAGGAGCACGTGTTGCTCACCGCGCACTCGCACGTGAGTTAACAACTCTTGTTCATGGTGAGAGTGAATGCGAACAAGCAGAAGCTGCAGCGAAAGCTTTATTCGGACAAGGTGAGATATCTGATCTGAGTGAGAAGACACTCGCATCTGCGCTTTCACAACTTCCACGTACAACCATCTCTCGTGGTGACGCTTTTCCAACGTGGGTTGATCTTCTTGCAGCAACAGGTGTTGTTGATTCGAAATCTGCTGCACGCAGAATTGTGAAAGAGGGCGGTGCTTACCTCAACAATCAGAAGATTTCGGGGGAGGACTTTGCGCCCTCAGAAAGTGACCTAATTCATGGCCGATTCCTACTCCTTCGGAAGGGCAAAAGGGAGCTAGCTGCCGTGGAATTGGTCTAGTCCAGAATTAATTACACCGCTGTAGTTCAGCGTAAAAAGGCCTTAAAACCAGTATAAATCAATGGTTTTGAGGCCTTTTTCGTACCCTGCCGACCTCGAGGCGGAGAGCTGAAAAGCCCAGAAATGGCCCCAATTCTCGAAAGAGCGCCCTGATATGCCCGATTTGACCCTATGACCGGTCTCAGGTTATCTTTCACCCTCGCTTGCGAAACGGACTGATAAAGGCCGAGCAGCGACACCTGATTAACCCAAGCAAAGTCACCGCTGGTTAACGCAAGTTGACCGGATGATGTTCTTTGCACTAAGTTTCTCAGTCTGCCCTAGACACGGTCTCTCGAGATTGTGACTGGTGCGCGTACGTACCTTGAGAACTCAACAATGTGCACAATCAATGCCAATCG
>DAINZB010000072.1:0-4911 GCA_036749135.1 Candidatus Nanopelagicaceae bacterium
GGTCGGCTGCTCTCTGGGACTCCGTGAGCTGGCAAGGCCCTCGAGGCTTAGGAATCTTTGCACTCAAGGATCACACTCGTTGGACCAATCCACTGCCCCATAACGATCACCGTGTGGTTCCGGGTGGCGCCAATCCTGCCCTGGTGATTGCCAGCGCCATCGCCCTTGAAGCAAGTATCGCTGAACGAAGGAATTCTCACGACAAACTTCAAGAGTTCAATGCCTACATCCGCTCTTACCTAACGTTAGAGATTGGCGATGTCGACATCGCCTCCCCTATCAATGCTGCTCCGCACCTGCTCTCTTTCTCGTTCCTCTATGTTCAAGCGGAACAACTTGTAGACGATATGGAGAAGAGAGGATTCTCCATTGATTCGGGGTCTGCCTGTATCAGTGCAAATATCGAAGCGAGCCATGTACTTGCGGCAATGGGTCGATTAACACACGGCAATATTCGCCTCCGCCTTTATCCATCTACAACTCGTGAAGATATTGAGGGACTCCTTAAAAATCTCAAAGTTCTTGTCGAGGAGCAGCGACGTTCACTATGAAAGTTGTAGATGCACGTGGAAAACTCTGTCCGCAGCCAATCATCGATCTCGCAGTTGAAGTGAGAAACTCGAACTCTGGCGAGATCCTTCAGTTGTTGAGCGATGACCCTGCAACGTGGGCAGATTTGCAAGCCTGGTCGCGCATGACGGGGCATCTCTCACGCCAAATTAACTCCGCAACTTTTGAGGTTGAGGTTTAACCTCATTAACCAACCTTTAGCCGACTAGCCGACTAGCCGAGGTTTGATCTTGCTAGCAACTTCAGCCGCTGCTTCAGCTCCATAGCTTTCAGAGAATCTCGCCATGAAGTCACTTTCATCGAAGCGATATTCCTGAGTACCTACAGTCTCTAAGCAATACGTAGCAAGCATCGATCCTAGTTGTGCGCTTCGTTCATGAGAGAAGCCCCATGAAATTCCCGCTAAGAATCCTGAGCGGAATGCATCACCCACACCAGTTGGATCAATCTTTGTCCGTTCTACGGCGCAAGGAACCTTTATCGTTGGCTTTCCATGTTCTTCAATACGTGCGCCATGTGAACCGAGCGTCACAACACGAACTTCGACTTCATCAAAGAGCTCTTGATCGCTCCACCCAGTCTTCTGCAGCGTCAGCGCTAATTCATATTCATTCATTAATAAGTATTTAGCCCCGCGAACAAGATTCTTAATATCCTCGCCCTCCATACGCGCTAGCTGCTGCGATGGATCGGCGGCGAATGGGATTGCAAGGTCTCTCGCCGCTTGCGAATGGCGCAACATAGCGGCCGGGTCATCTGGTGAAATCACTAGGAGGTCGAGACCACCGACCGCAGTTGAAATCGGTGCAAGTTCAATCTCTCGGGCCTCGCTCATCGCACCTGGGAAGAATGATGCGATCTGATTAAGAGATTTATCAGTCGTAACCATAAATGTTGCAGTGTGGAGTGATGTCGAAATTTGCGCATGTGAGGTATCTACACCGTGACGTGTTAACCAGGCGTCGTAATCAGCCCAGTCTTTACCAACTGCTGCAATCAATATTGGATTGAGGCCGAGTACGCCCATACCGAAAGCGATATTTCCAGCAACTCCCCCACGCCTGATCTCTAGGGTGTCCACAAGGAAGGAGAGCGAAACTTTGGCTAACGAACCCTCAACCAGTGAGTCAGTGAACTCTCCTGGAAAGGTCATCAAATGATCGCGACCAATCGAACCTGCAACACCAATTTTCATAGGTGAAAGGTAATCGGCGAATCAGGATTTAGCGGAGATTAGTTAAATGAATCGCCGCAGGCACATGAGCCCTGCGCATTTGGATTATCGATAGTGAAGCCCTGCTTCTCGATGGTGTCAACGAAATCGATTGACGCTCCCATGAGGTAAGGAGTGCTCATCTTGTCTGTGACAACTTTTACGCTTCCGAATTCGGAGACAGTGTCGCCATCAAGTGCGCGGTCATCAAAGTACAACTGATAGCGCAGACCTGAGCAACCACCTGGCTGAACAGCTACGCGGAGAGATAGATCGGTACGTCCTTCTTGCTCCAAAAGTGCAGCAACCTTGGTTGCAGCCACATCGGTAAGGAGGATGCCAGTAGCAGTGCTCTGGATTGAAATGTCTGTCGTTGTCTCAGTGCTCATAAGCCAAACTTTACCCCTAAGATCACGTTATGACCTCTCCACTCACGGATCTGCTCCTTATGGGGCGTGAGCGAGATCTCGCCAGCGAACGTGGCGTCTCCTGTGATGGCGAGCTTCCTCCGGCCAGCGACCCGCACCTGGTGGAGCGTGCCCATGCCGCCCGAAAAGCGCTCGGGTCCCGCGCAATGATCCTTGGTCACCATTACCAACGTGATGAGGTCATCGACTTCGCCGACATCACGGGCGATTCATTCAAACTTGCTCAAGCGGCGGCATCAAACCCAGAAGCAGAGTTGATCATCTTCTGTGGCGTGCACTTTATGGCTGAGAGTGCCGACATCCTCACTACAGAAGATCAAAAGGTGATCCTCCCCGACCTCGCTGCAGGCTGTTCCATGGCTGACATGGCTGCGGCTAATCAAGTCCATGCGGCTTGGGCGGTCTTCGAGAAACTCGGTATCGCTGCTCGAACTACTCCTATTACCTATATGAACTCGACTGCCGCTATCAAGGCATTCACTGGTGAACATGGTGGAGCGGTCTGCACCTCATCGAATGCGGAGCGAGCCATGTCGTGGGCTTTCGAGCAGGGCGAGAAGATCTTCTTCCTCCCTGATCAACACTTAGGGAGAAATACCGCAGTTCTCAAACTTGGGCTCTCGTTGGAAGATTGCGTCTTGTGGAATCCATGGAAACCCAATGGCGGATTAACAGATCAGCAGTTGCTCGATGCAAAAGTTATTCTGTGGCGCGGACACTGTTCGGTCCACGGTCGATTCTCTCTCGAAAATATCAATGACGTTCGCGCTCGTGTATCTGATGTAAATGTTTTGGTCCATCCAGAATGCCAACATGAAGTTGTCTCTCATGCAGATTTTGTTGGTAGCACTGAATTCATCATCAGAACGATCGAAAACTCGGCTCCCGGCAGTAAATGGGCGATCGGCACTGAGCTCAACCTGGTCCAGCGATTAGCGCGCACTTACAACGACAGAGAGATCCTCTTTCTCGATAAGACTGTCTGCTATTGCTCGACGATGAACCGCATAGATCTCCCCCATCTGGTGTGGGCGATGGAGACACTGGCTGCCGGCCGCCTGGTTAATGAGATTCGTGTCGACCCAGCGACCACGCACCACGCAAGAGTTGCGCTCGATCGGATGCTAGCCCTACCGTAACCTCATGAGCGAAAATAGCGATAGTAAAAAAGGTAAGGCGACTCCTAAGCGTAAAGATGCCCAGGCTCTCACCAAGGTGAACTCACTTGCTCCATCAACGAGCAAGGAAGCGAAGGCTCGTGACCGCGCACTCGAGAAGAGTCGTCGAATTGAAGCTCGAGCGGCATTTATGCGTGGTGAAGAGAGCGCCCTTCCTGCTCGCGATCGTGGCCCTGCAAAGAAATGGGTTCGTAACTACATCGACTCTCGCCGGACTATTGGCGAATACTTTTTGCCAACAATCATGCTCGTCTTAGTCCTCACTGTTATCCCAGTGAAGGCTGTTCAGCTCCTTGCGATTCTCTTTATGTATGCGGCAATGCTCTATTCACTCGTCTCGGCATTCTTCATGAGCCGTACCATCAAGAAGTTGGTGGCCGAGAAGTTCCCTAATGAGCCACTCAAGGGAATCGGTATCTACGGATGGCTCCGTTCAACACAGATGCGCCGTATGCGCGCACCTGCTCCACAAGTAAAGCGTGGCGATAGCTTCTAATTCCGCCTCTTATTTCTTAGAGGATAGTTAGTAGTTTTTACGCGCGAGGGTTCGGGCTCTCTGTCTTTGCTGGATTCTTCTCTGGAAGATTTCCAAGTGCAGCATCTATTGCCTTGAGAGTTGATGCATCAAGCTGAATTCCAGATGCTTTGACGTTGTCCTTCACCTGGGAAGCCTTCGTTGCTCCCATGATGACCGATGCAACATTCTTATTTTGCAACGCCCAAGCAAGCGCAAGTTGTCCCATTGAGAGATCTAGAGATTCAGCAATCGGCTTCAACTTCTGAACTGTTGTTAATACATCTTCATTCATCCAGCGAGAGATCATTGCGGATCCGGCCTTATCGCGGGCGCGTGAACCAGCTGGCGCCTTCTTGCCTGGAAGGTACTTACCTGTGAGAACGCCCTGGGCCATAGGTGACCAGACGATCTGACTAATGCCTTCACGCTCGCAGAGTGGTACTACTTCACTCTCGATAACACGCCACAACATTGAATATTGCGGTTGGCTAGAGACGAAGCGATCGAAGTTATTCTCCTTTTGATACTTCAAGGCTGCTGCAATTTGAGGAGCACTCCATTCGGAGAAGCCGATGTAGTGAACCTTTCCTTGGCGGATCAAATCTTCAAAAGCCCGAAGTGTCTCTTCAAGTGGTGTCTCGTAATCGAAGCGATGTGCTTGATAGAGATCGATGTGATCGGTTCCTAAGCGCTTCAATGAGGCGTGAGCCGATTCCATGATGTGCTTGCGTGAGAGCCCACGATCATTCTTACCGGTGCCTGTTGGCCAGTAGACCTTGGTGAAGAGTTCATACGATTCGCGCTTGACGCCTTTGAGCGCCTTACCAAGAACGGTCTCCGCCTTTGTTCCAGCGTAGACATCTGCGGTATCGAAGGTGGTGATACCTACATCCAGAGCAGCCTTAACGCAGCTAAAGGCAGCTTCTTGCTCGACCTGATTTCCATGGGTAATCCAATTTCCATAAGAAATCTCTGAGACATACATTCCGGTGTTGCCAAGGCGAC
>DAINZB010000073.1:0-4778 GCA_036749135.1 Candidatus Nanopelagicaceae bacterium
GATCGTTCCTCTGGCGGAAATAAGCCAGCAACTGTCGAAACTGGAATTACTGTGCAAGTACCACTCTTCATCAAGCAGGATGAGAAGATCCTTGTTGATACTCGTACCGGGGGATACCTCGGCCGCGCCAATTCGTGAGTGCTCGACGTAAAGCTCGTAAGCGCGCACTAGATTTCCTCTACGAAGCTGACCTGCGTGGAGCGTTAGCGCTCGAGCTCTATAGCTCGCGCCAATCAGAAGAGCTCTCTCAAGAACCTTATGTGCGAAGTTTGCTCGAAGGCGTGGCTGAACATAAGGATCGCTTGGATGAATTGATCATCACATATTCTGAAGGATGGGATATGGATCGCATGCCAGCGATTGATCGCAATCTTCTTCGCCTCAGTATTTATGAAATTCTCTGGGCTCATGATATTGATGAGAAGGTTGCTATCAACGAAGCGGTTGAAATAGCGGCAGAGTTATCTACTCAGGATTCGTCCCGCTATATCAATGGAGTCCTCGGGCGTATCGTTGCAATCAAAAGCACCCTTATCTAAACGGTAGGAGCGCTCAGTAGGAGTTCGTTCTCGTTCAGCCAACGATCAAGGCTCTCTTCGTTGATATCGAGAATAATCGCTAAGAAGGCTCGATCACTTGTCCGAAGCGAGAGCATTTCCCCGTTCCAATCAGAACGGCGTCGACAGATCTCTTGAGCGAAGCGGGTAAGCGCCGCAGGTAACTGTGTACTGCTCCTTCGAAGGGCTACCAGATTGATTGAAAGAGCTCCAGATTGGCTGGATGAGGCTTGAGACAGGCCTAAAAGTTGATCGAGTGGAACGTTGTAATACCTGGCGAGCGCAACCGCCTTCTTCAGTGTTAAGGCTCGGTCACCACGTTCATATGAGCCAATAACCACCGCTTTCCAGCGGCCCTGCGAATCACTCTCGATATCTCGAAGGGTGAGCCCCTTCTGCTTACGGATACTCCGGAGAGATTGACCGAGGGCAAGCAACTCTGGCTCACTCCCCGCGAGGAGCTCACCCTTTTCACTCATAAGATCTGGATTTTCCATGTCCGGCAGGCTAGGGGAAAGGCGGAATTCTCGCTTTCACTATCCACAGGTGATACCCTCTCGCAGTAATCCTTTAACGAACCGTCCAGAGAGGCGGCGAAGGAGTTGTATGAGTCTTATCTTGGATCAGGCGGAGATCGCCCGCGCTCTTAAGCGCATCTCTCACGAAATCATCGAACGAAACCATGGGATCGATTCGATCTCTCTCATGGGTATCCCAACGCGGGGGAGATATTTAGCCTCCCGCTTGGCAGGCATTCTTGAAAGCATCGAAGGCCCGGTACCTTTCGGCTCATTAGATATCACGATGCATCGCGATGACCACCGGCTGCGAGCTCCAAGACCCTTGGCTGAGACAGTCATGCCCCAAGGCGGTGTTGAAGGTCGTGACATCGTACTGATTGATGACGTGCTCTTCTCCGGTCGAACGATACGCGCTGCTCTTGATGCGCTAGGTGAGTTAGGTCGACCGCGTTCGGTTCAATTGGCAGTACTCGTCGACAGAGGTCACCGTCAATTGCCGATACGGCCCGATTACGTGGGAAAGAACATTCCTACCTCTCTCAAGGAGATCGTCAAGGTCAAACTCTCGGAGATTGATGGCGAGGACCTTGTGGAAATTGTTGAGGTGGAAGAGTGAAACACCTACTTTCAATAGCCGATCTCTCGGAACTCGAGATTGTGGGCATTCTCGATACTGCATCAGAGCTAGAGAAGTTGACCTCTGGATCGGTAAAGAAGTTACCCACGCTGCGCGGCAGGACAGTTGTAAACCTCTTCTTTGAAGACTCCACCCGAACAAGACTCTCCTTTGAATCTGCTGCGAAGCGGTTGTCTGCTGATGTCACAAACTTCTCGGCCAAGGGATCAAGCGTTAGCAAGGGAGAGAGCCTAAAAGATACAGCGCAAACTCTTGAGGCTATGGGCGCAGATTTAATTGTTATCCGTCACCCTGCATCTGGCGCGGCAAAACGATTGGCTGAATCAGGCTGGATTGAATCATCGGTAATTAATGCAGGTGATGGTACCCACGAGCACCCTACCCAGGCGCTTCTCGATGCTTTCACGATTCGTAAGCATTTTGGGTCAACGTTAACAACTTTTAGTGGATTAAAGATTGCCATCGTTGGAGATATCCTCCATTCGCGAGTTGCTCGAAGCAATGTTCTCCTACTAAGAAAAATGGGTGCGGATGTTACGTTAATCGCTCCGCCAACCTTGCTACCGTCAACGATCGATTCTTGGGGAGTGAGATCTTCTTACGACTTCGATGAGAATCTCGAAGAGTTTGATGTTGTCATGATGCTGAGAGTTCAACTCGAACGCATGAATGATTCCTTCTTCCCAAATGGACGTGAGTACTCAAAGGGGTATGGTCTCGATGGAGATCGACTGAAGAGACTCAAGAGCAATGCCATCGTTATGCACCCAGGGCCAATGAATCGCGGCCTTGAGATCAGTGCCGCAAGTGCAGATTCCATTCGATCAGTAGTGATCGATCAAGTATCAAATGGGGTTGTAGTGCGAATGGCAGCCCTCTATCAACTTCTAGGAGGTCCGAACATTTCCTCCACTCACGAGACACTAGGGGCATAGAACGATGGAAATTCTTTTAAAAAATGGCCTCCTTCCGGATGGGTCAGTTGCGGATATTCGCATCGTTGGTGAATTCATCGCTGAGATAGGCCAAGAGTTATCGTCTTCGGGAGAACTGATCAATTGCGCAGGACTCAGGATTCTTCCGGGATTTGTTGACCTTCATACACATCTGCGCGAGCCAGGGCGAGAGAATGCCGAAACGGTTCTCACTGGCTCCAGAGCCGCTATTCGCGGAGGATTCACTGCGATATCTCCGATGGCAAACACATCTCCGGTTGCCGATTCTGCGGGAGTCGTGGAACAAGTATGGCGACTCGGTCGTGAAGCTGGTCTTTGCGACGTCTTTCCTATTGGAGCCGTCAGTGAAGGACTTGAGGGAAAGAAACTCTCCGAAATGAAAGCGATGGCCGACTCTGCGGCAAAGGTCAGGATTTTCAGCGACGATGGTAAGTGTGTAAGCGACTCTCTCCTTATGAGGAGAGCGCTCGAATATGTAAAAGGTTTCGGGGGAGTTATCGCTCAGCATGCCCAAGATCCACGCCTTACCGAAGGTGCTCAAATGAACGAGGGCGTTGTATCAGCTCAACTTGGCTTAGCTGGCTGGCCGGCGATCGCTGAAGAAGCGATTATTGCGAGAGATATCCTTCTTGCGCATTCGCTAGGTAGTCGTCTCCACATCTGCCACCTTTCAACCAAGGGCTCGGTGGAGATTATTCGCTGGGCAAAGGCTCAAGGCATGCAGGTAACGGCTGAGGTAACCCCTCACCACTTACTCCTTACCGATGAAACTGCCCGTACCTATGATCCGATCTACAAAGTAAATCCTCCACTACGAACAGATGAAGATGTGAAAGCTCTCCGCGCCGCACTGGCGGATGGAACGATCGATATCGTTGCAACGGATCATGCACCACACCCAGCGGAAGATAAGGATTGCGAGTGGGCAGCTGCGGCGTTCGGAATGGTTGGCCTAGAGACAGCTTTAGGAATCGTGATCACAACAATGATCGAAACTGGTTTGATGAATTGGGATCGTTTGATTGAGGTCATGTCTACAAATCCTGCGAAAATCGGTGGTTATACAGCCCACGGTTTGGATCTCAAGAAAGGATCGATTGCGAATATCGCAATCGTTGATCCAGAAAAGAGATGGACTGTTGATCGCGAACTTCTCCTTTCAAAGAGTAGAAACACCCCATTCCATGGTTTTGAATTGACCGGTGATGTCATACATACGATTTTCAACGGCAGACTAGTAATGAAGAACCAGAATCTGATCGGAGCTGTACATGAGTAAGGCATACCTTGTTCTCGATGATGGAGCAATCTTTGAAGGGGAGTCATGGGCATGCCACGGAGAAACCTTTGGTGAAGCTGTCTTCTCCACGGGAATGACTGGGTATCAAGAGACTTTGACAGATCCTAGTTATCACAAGCAGATCGTCATTATGACCGCTCCGCATATTGGTAATACTGGTTTTAATGCAGAGGATATGGAGTCGACGAAGATCTGGGTTGCCGGTTTTGTCGCTCGGAATCCATCGCCACGAACTTCCAATTGGCGTTCTGATCAATCTCTGGAATCTGCCCTTATAGATGCAGGAATAGTCGGAATTCAAGGCGTTGATACTCGCGCGATTACCCGTCATCTGCGTGATCGAGGTTCTATGAGAGTCGGAATATTCTCCGGCGAAGAGCGTCCGCGCGAGGAAATGGTCTTGAAGGTTCGTGAAATGCCATCTATGTCGGGGGCATTCCTTGCATCGGATGTATCAACACCAGTCAAATATGTGGTGCCTACTCCAGTCGATGTTGAGAAGAAATTTACCGTTGCCGCAATTGACTTAGGTATCAAGTCGGCAACTCCTCGCCACATGTCTGAAAGAGGAATGGAAGTTCACGTCTTTCCATTGAGTGCAACAAAGGAGGAGATTGAATCGATCTCACCTGACGGAATCTTCCTGTCGAATGGTCCGGGCGATCCATCAACCATGGATGAGATGGTTACCCTAGTGAGAGAATTTCTCTCAGAATCAGTACCCGTTTTCGGTATCTGTTTTGGTCATCAGATTCTTGGTCGCGCCCTTGGGTTCACTACCTACAAATTGCCCTTTGGCCATAGAGG
>DAINZB010000074.1:0-4483 GCA_036749135.1 Candidatus Nanopelagicaceae bacterium
CGCTTCGCATTCTGCCAATCAGCTCCACCGATACGGTGTACGGCAGGGGCTTCTCCCCCGACATATCGAGTTACTTGTTCCAAGGAATCTGTCGGTACATAGAGACGATCACCAGGTTGACCACGTTTTGATGATGCGTATTCAATGACAAGATATTCACGAGCGCTCTTTCCCACAGTGCGCTGCACAAGTTCGATATAACGTCCAACACCGTGCTGCTCATGGACGACGTAATCCCCTGGCTTAAGTTCAATTGGATCAACGGCCTTCTTACGACGAGATGGCATCCGAGCTTGATCTTTATTTGAACTGCGCTGGCCAGAGATATCTTTCTCAGTGAGCAGAACAGTCTTAGCGAAATCTGCGATAAAGCCATGTTCGATCGGCGTCGCTGTCAGGTGGATGACATCCCGAGTCAGTTGCGAATCAATAGACTTGTAGATGCGAGTTGGCAGATCTGCTTCAATGAAGAGATTATTGAATCGCTCGACGATACCGGGGCCTACTGCGCTAAAGATGACTAAATAGCCCTCTGAAAGCCACTTCTTGAGATCTGCTTCAACTGCGTCGAGGTCATTTCGATAGATAGGAAGCGCCTCAAACTCAAGCGTCTGATCTTCAACGTCGCTGGCATAAGGGTTCAACGAACGCCATGGAATACCAGCGCCATGAGCTAAATTCCTTAAGTGTTCGAGCGTGAAATATCCGCCAGATTCGATTCCCCCAAAGATATCAATCGGCGCTTTTCCACCCATTGCAGCGTTAGACCACGATGCATCGAGGAACTCTTTATTGGTCTCGATGAGGTCAATCGCCCGTGAGGTAATACGCGGTTCATCAACGACAATAATCTGATAATTCTTGGGCAAGAAATCAATGAGTGATTTCAATTCAGAGTTAAGGACTCCAATAAGGGACTCCATGCCATCGACGCTAATTCCTTCGGCAAGTTTGTGGCAGATCTCAGAAAGTGTTGGGAACTCAGCGGCAAGATATCGGGCTCGGTCTTTCACGGCGTCTGTCAAGAGAAGTTCACGGCATGGGAATACGGTTAGTTCACCAACAACAGGTTGAAAGGTTCTCTGATCAGCCACTGTGAAATACGCCAGCTCTTCAATATCGTCGCCGAAATAATCGACGCGTATTGGATGCTCTAAATCTGGTGGGAAGAGATCGATAATTCCGCCGCGAACCGCAAAGTCACCGCGACGTTCTACGAGATCGGTTCTCGTATACCCGAGAAAAGAGAGCGATGCGATCAGTGCGGACATCGAAACTGTCTTATTAATTTCTAGTACTGGCAATTGGGCGTCGAGGAGATCGGCGATGATGGGTTGAATCAAACCCCGAATTGATGTGACCAAGACTCGCGGCGGTTGATTCGATGCAAGCAAGTGCAGAGTCTTAAAACGCGTCGCAACGGTGTCACTCTTTGGACTCAAACGTTCATGTGGAAGCGTCTCCCACGGCGGAAAGACGACAACTGAACCTGTCCCAAGATAGCTGTTGAGTTCTTCAGTGAGTTCATCGGCCCTCCGAGAGGAGGCTGTAACGAGGACCAGAGGACGTTCCTGTGAGGCGATCGCAGCAAAGAGGCCCTGTGTAGATGGCAGAGTGACAGCAGCGCCTTGCGAAAGCTTTGCAGGGAGTTCAATATGCGAGAAGGCTTGTAACAATGACATTAATTCTTCGCCTCCCTTTCAACTCCCGCTCGCGAAATTACGCGTGGAAATGCACCTATGCCCCCGCAATCCGAAGAGAGGGGGGTTAGAGGGCTCATTAAACCTGTAATGATTAGCCAGTGGCAACTGATGATCTAGAACTGCGCAGCGATGTACGCCGACTTGGAGACCTTTTAGGTCAGAGCCTGGTCCGCCAAGAGAGCCCTGAACTCCTCGCACTTGTTGAGCGAGTCCGAAAAGCTGTGCGTGAAGGTAAAGGCGCCGAATCTCTCCAAGATCTCACCAACACAGAAGAGATCCAACTTGTACGCGCGTTCAGCACCTACTTCCATCTCGCAAATGTTGCAGAGCAAGTTCATCGCGCAAAAGAGCTCGCA
This sequence comes from Candidatus Nanopelagicaceae bacterium, assembly GCA_036749135.1. Taxonomy (GTDB): domain Bacteria; phylum Actinomycetota; class Actinomycetes; order Nanopelagicales; family Nanopelagicaceae; genus PALSA-747. The sequence goes on from DAINZB010000074.1 coordinate 2,060, forward strand.
GCAGAACGTGCTGAAGGTGGATCGTGGTTATCACGTGCCGTCGATCGCATTATTGATGTGCAGAGCCAGACAAAAGAATTTACATTTGAAGATGTACAGGGCTGGATTAACGAGTTCTCGGTTCGCCCGGTCTTCACCGCTCACCCTACAGAGGCATCACGTCGTTCGGTATTGAGCAAACTTGGAACGATCGCTGATCTACTTGAGACTCCTGCAACTCCAACTCGTGATCGTCGTCTCGCTGAAACTGTCGACCTTCTCTGGCAGACCGATGAACTTCGCCTCGGCCGCCCTGAGCCACTCGACGAAGCAACAAATGCTCTCTACTACCTTGATGATCTCTTCACTCATACTGTTCCGGAAGTTCTCGATGATTTCGCACATGAACTCGAGCGCATCAATGTTGTCGTAGATCCAACATCACGACCTTTGAGCTTTGGTACCTGGATTGGTGGCGATCGTGATGGAAATCCTCACATCACCCCGCAGGTAACAAAAGATGCGATTCTTCTTCAGACTGGACACTTCATCCGCACGATGCTTGGTTCACTCGACCAACTGCGTCAGGCGCTCTCTGTATCGAGCCGTATCGCTGGCGCTAGCGATGAACTGAAAGCCTCAGTTGCTAAAGATCTCGAGGTGCTCCCAGAGATTGAGGATCGTTTCCGCCGCCAGAATGTCGAAGAGCCTTACCGTCTCAAGGCAACAGCAATCCGCCATCGCTTAATTCTTACCCAACGCCGCCACGCAGCAGGGGCAGATCACGTTGCTGGCCGCGATTATGAGAGCACGGCAGAGCTCATCGCTGATCTGATGTTGATGCGTACTTCCCTACTAGCCCATCGCGGCGAGTTGATTGCTCATGGCTTGTTAGAGCGCATTATCCGTACCGTTTCTAGCTTTGGTATCACTCACGCAACGATGGATGTTCGTGAGCATTCTGATGCTCATCACAATGCTATGGCCCAACTCTTTGGCGCAGTTTACGAAGACCGTACTTCGCTGATCGCTGCGCAATTAAAGGACCCATCACGCCCATCGATCGATGGTCTTGATGAGTTAGGTCGAAAAACTGTTGATGTCTTTATTGCAATCCGCGAACTCATTGAGAAGTTTGGACCTGAGGTTATCGAGACCTACATCATCTCAATGACGAAGGGCCATGAAGATGTGCTCGCTCCTGTCATTCTCGCTGATATTGCTGGACTCGTTTCACTAAAGGGTGAGAAGTTCGCAAAGGTCGGCTTTGCGCCACTTCTTGAAACAGTTGCTGAACTTCGTGCCGCAGATTCAATTCTCGATGCACTTCTCTCAACTCCTGAGTATCGCGAGCTGGTAAGACTGCGCGGCGATATCCAAGAGGTCATGCTCGGATATTCAGATTCCAATAAAGATGCTGGTATCGCAACATCGCAATGGGAGATCCATAAGGCCCAACGCAAACTTCGCGATATCGCTCTCAAGCACGGTGTGACACTCCGCCTCTTCCATGGTCGCGGTGGTTCTGTTGGTCGCGGTGGCGGTCCGACCTACGATGCGCTCATCGCACTCCCATGGGGATCAATCGATGGCCAGATCAAGATGACAGAGCAGGGCGAAGTCATCTCAGATAAATATTCACTCCCAGCACTTGCTCGCGAAAACGTTGAACTTTCAGTTGCAGCAGCACTTGAAGCAACCGTTCTTAACCGAGCACCACGCCAATCCCCTGAAGATTTAGCAAAGTGGAATCAATCGATGGACCTCATCAGCGATAGCGCCTTTAAGCGTTACCGCTCGCTCGTTGATCATCCTGATCTCCCTGCATATTTCTATGCCTCAACTCCCGTGGAACAACTTGGCGATCTCTTCTTAGGTTCACGTCCATCACGCCGTCCGGATGCATCTGGCGGACTCGGAAGCTTGCGCGCTATTCCATGGGTATTTGGCTGGACTCAATCTCGTCAGATCGTTCCTGGTTGGTTCGGAGTTGGCTCGGGTCTCAAGGCTGCTCGCGAAGCGGGCCAAGAATCAACGATGCAACAGATGCTCAAAGATTGGCACTTCTTCAGCACCTTTATCTCGAACGTCGAGATGACTATTGCAAAGACAGATCTCGAGATGTCACAGCGCTATGTCGATACCTTAGTTGACCCAAGCCTGCGCCACTTCTTAGAACTCATCAAAGAAGAGTTCGCACTCACTAAGGCAGAGATCCTGCTTCTTACAAAGAAGACTGAACTCCTTGGAGATCAACCACGCCTTGCCCGTACATTAGGTATTCGCGATCAATATCTCGCACCGTTGCATCTCTTGCAGATTCACTTGCTTGAGCAGGTTCGTGAGAATCCAGATATCGATCCAACAATCCGCCGTGCGCTCTTGCTCACCATCAACGGTGTGGCTGCCGGCCTTCGCAATACTGGCTGATTACTTATTGAACTC
>DAINZB010000075.1:0-4479 GCA_036749135.1 Candidatus Nanopelagicaceae bacterium
AGATCCATGCAACAGATCGCGCCAATGATGTGACTGTGATTGTCTACTCAGAGTTTGGTCGCCGCGTAAAGGCAAATGGCACCAATGGAACTGATCATGGAACCGCGGGTCCGGTATTTGTCATGGGACAGGGAATCAACGGCGGAAAGTTCTATGGTGATGAGCCTTCACTTTCTAAACTTGTGAATGGCGATCTTGCAGTCACAACAGATTTCAGAGATGTCTACGGTTCCATGCTGGAAGATGTCTTGGGCACACCAGTTGGTCAGGTCATTCCAAAGTGGTCAAGCAAGATCAATGGTTTGACGTTAAAAGCCTAATCTTGCTTGAAGACCACAATGTGGTTGGGGTCGCGTTTTGCAAGTCCCTTTGGTGGGTTTGCTTCTAGCAACGCATTCACTTCAGTGCGAAGTTTTGCAACTTCGATCGCCATATTTGCAACAGCAGATTCAAGTTCAATGATGCGTGCAATACCTGCAAGATTGACACCTTCACCAACTAGCCGTTGAATGTTGCGCAATGATGCAATATCGCGCAATGAGTAACGACGGCCACGACCAGATGCACGACCTGGTGAGACTAAACCTAAACGATCGTATTGGCGCAGTGTCTGTGGGTGCATCCCAGAAAGTTCAGCAGCTACCGAGATAACGTAGACCGCTTCTTCATCTGTTGGGATGCCATCTGTAGACATTATGCACGTGCCCTTTGCGCTAGATCGGCGCGTAATTTGGCATCATCTTCGCGCATCACATCAGCAAACTCTTCGAGTGCTTTCTTTGCTTTGCCATCAACACGTTGTGGAACAACGACTTCAATCGTGATGAGCAGATCGCCAGTGTGGTGGTTTCGTGTGATTCCACGACCTTTAACGCGCAAGATTTTGCCGTTCGGGGTTCCTGGTGCAAGGCGAACTTTTACTTCTTCACCATCAATAGTTGGCACAGCAATATCGGCGCCAAGTGCAGCCTCTGCAAATGTAACGGGAAGAGTCATTAATAGATTCTCTTCATCGCGTGTAAAGACTGGGTGCTTAGTGACATGGATAATGACAAATAGATCACCAGGGCCAGCTTGGCCAGGTGCACCACGGCCTTTGAGTTTGATCTTCGAGCCATCTTTCACACCAGCAGGTACGCGGGTTGTAATGGTTTCGCGATCTAAACGGAGGTTGATCTCTGATCCATTGATCGAATCACGGAATGAGATCGTTGCTTCGGTCTGAAGATCTGCGCCTTTGCTTGGGCCACGACGACCACCACCAAAGAGAGTCGAGAAGATGTCTTGGGGATCTCCACCTCCACCGAAAATATCTTGGAAGCCTCCGCCTTGGAATCCACCAGCGCCACCCATTGGGCCACCGCGCATGCCACCAGACTTATATAAGTCGCGCATCTCGTTATATTCAGCGCGCTTTTTGGGATCGCTGAGTACTTCGTATGCTTCAGAGACTTCTTTGAAGCGCTCTTCTAACTTCTTATCGCCCTTAGTGGCATCGGGGTGCAACTCTTTTGAGAGTTTGCGGTACTGCTTCTTAATGACATCGTCGCTATCGGACTTTTTGACGCCAAGGATCGTATACAAATCCTTCTCATATAAATCTTTGGCAGCCATCGATTACTCCGGGTCCGCTACAACAACCATCGCTACGCGAATAACGCGCTCTTTAAAGCGATAACCAGGCTGAAGTACCTTAATAACAGTGGTTTCAGTGACTTCCGCAGAAGTCTCATGAGCGATCGCCTCATGGATATTGGGATCGAATGGATCCTTCTCAGCGCCGAACTTGGTAAGTCCAAGCTTGTCGGTGACCGCAGTGAAGCGATCAGCGACAGCCTTGAATCCGCCAGTGAGTTCGTTATGCAAAGCTGCGCGATCAAAGTCATCAAGAATCGGAAGAAGGTCGACTAAAACCGAAGCGGTTGTGATCTCGTGCGCAGCGAGGCGCTCTTTATCTACGCGCTTACGGTAGTTGGCAAAATCTGCCTGTAACCGTTGTAAGTCATTGGTGAGTACTGCAACTGGATCTTGATCAACAACATCCTGTGCAACATCACTCAACGCTTCTTCAACCGCTGCAGCAAGCTCCTCTTGCGAGCCTGCTGCTGGATTGGAAGTATTCTCTTCAGTCATTACTCAACGATCTCTGCATCTTCGACGCCATCATCTGCCTTGGCAGAAGATTCATCAGCACCTGCAGCGGCATTTGCTGCATAGAGTGCGGCACCGAGTTGCTGTGAAAGTTCAGATACCTTCTCAGTTGCTGACTTGATCGTTGCGATATCTGTTCCGGCAAGTGCGCTCTTGAGATCAGTCAAAGCTGTTTCAAGCTCTGCCTTCTTCTCAGCAGATTCGCCTTCCTTGAACTTATCTTCGTTCTCCTTGAGGAACTTCTCGGTCTGGTAGACGAGTGAGTCACCCAAGTTACGAGCATCTGCTTCTTCACGACGCTGCTTATCTTCATCAGCGTGTGCTTCAGCATCCTTCATCATGCGATCGATCTCTTCCTTAGAAAGAGCTGATCCACCAGTGATGGTCATCTTCTGCTCTTTACCAGTGCCGAGATCCTTCGCTGATACGTGAACGATTCCGTTGGCATCGATATCGAATGTGACTTCGATCTGTGGGACGCCGCGTGGTGCAGGTGCGATACCGGTCAACTCAAACATGCCAAGACGCTTGTTATACGCTGCCATTTCGCGCTCACCCTGGAAGGCGACGATCTGCACTGCAGGCTGGTTATCGTCAGCGGTGGTGAAGATTTCAGAGCGCTTTGTTGGGATTGTGGTGTTGCGTTCGATGAGCTTTGTCATAACGCCACCCTTGGTCTCAATACCAAGTGAGAGCGGTGTTACGTCAAGGAGAAGAACATCTTTCACTTCACCCTTAAGGACACCAGCCTGAAGCGCTGCACCAACTGCAACAACCTCATCTGGGTTTACACCCTTATTTGGCTCTTTCCCGCCAGTGAGTTCGCGAACGAGATCGACAACTGCTGGCATACGAGTTGATCCACCAACAAGTACTACGTGATCGATATCCGCGATTGGGATACCTGCATCTTTAAGTACTGCTTGGAAAGGCTTCTTAGTGCGCTCGAGTAGATCAGCTGTCATAGCCTGGAACTGTGCGCGAGTGAGTTGCTCATCCAAGAACAATGGATTCTTCTCAGCATCAACTGTGATGTATGGAAGATTGATTGATGTTGATGCAGAAGCTGAAAGTTCGATCTTCGCCTTTTCAGCAGCTTCGCGAACGCGCTGCATCGCCATCTTGTCCTTTGAGAGATCAATGCCATTCTTTGATTGGAATGTCTTGACCAAGTAATCAACAACTGCCTGATCCCAGTCATCGCCACCGAGGTTGTTATCACCATTGGTTGCTTTAACTTCGACAACGCCATCACCGATTTCAAGGAGTGATACGTCAAATGTTCCACCACCAAGGTCGAAGACCAAGATAGTTTGTTCTTTATCGCCCTTATCTAATCCGTAAGCGAGCGCAGCAGCAGTTGGTTCGTTCACAATACGAAGAACCTTGAGACCGGCGATCTCGCCAGCTTCCTTTGTTGCTTGACGCTGTGCATCGTTGAAGTAAGCAGGGACGGTGATGACAGCTTCAGTGACAGTGTCACCAAGGTATGCCTCAGCATCGCGCTTGAGCTTCATCAAGATACGAGCAGAAATTTCTTGTGGGGTGTACTTCTTATCGTCGATATCCATGGTCCAGTTGGTGCCGATGTGGCGCTTTACTGAACGGATGGTGCGGTCGACGTTGGTGACGGATTGGCGCTTTGCGACCTCTCCGACCAGGACCTCGCCATTCTTAGCGAATGCGACGATCGATGGTGTGGTGCGAGCTCCCTCGGCATTGGCGATAACTGTTGCTTCGCCGCCTTCGAGTACGGATACGCAGCTATTGGTGGTTCCTAGGTCAATTCCTACGGCCTTGGCCATTGTGGTGCTCCTTCTTTGGGGTAGATAAGCTCTTTTTACGTCGAGCTATGACTGAATTCTCACCCTTGAGTCGGATCTTGTCAAAAGATTGAGTCCGATCGACTCAAGTTCGAGTTATCTACTGAACCACGAGCCCCTCCCTTTTATTCCACGGGATTCTCCTGATTTCCTCCCATTTCGGGCATAGCCTTGAGCGTATGACTGCACTCTTGGCCACGCTCGCCTACGGGGTAACCGCCGTAGCTCTGACCTTGATCACCATTAAGGCCCGAGAGATCTACCAGATCATCAAGTCCGGTCAACCTGATCCAACCCGTGGCGGTAATCCAGCAGAACGTGCGCGCACAATGGTTTCGCAAGTCTTACTTCACACCAAGATGAATAAGTTCAATCCTTCTGGGATTGCACATTGGTTTGTGATGATCGGATTCGTTGCACTCGCAGGTTCATTGGTGCAGGCATATGGTGAAGTTATTTCACCAACATTTAAGTTGCCGATCATTGGTAATTGGATTGTCTATCG
>DAINZB010000076.1:0-4424 GCA_036749135.1 Candidatus Nanopelagicaceae bacterium
GTTGCTTGGCATAGATTCTTGGCGCCGTTCAATATTTACTTTAAACGCTTCAGTGATGGTCGCAACTCACTCGGACCAATTCCTGAGATGCTCTCGCACGGTAAGCCAATTAACTTTGAAGATCCGCAAGAAGATGATGTCTTCGGTATTGGTAAAGCAGCCGATATCTCGTGGAAGGGTCTGCTCGATATGTCGAGCTGCACCGAATGTGGTCGCTGCCAATCGCAATGTCCTGCTTGGCATACTGAGAAGCCACTCTCGCCAAAGATGCTCATTATGGCGATGCGCGATCATGCATTGGCAAAGGTGCCAAATGATGCACCAATGGTTGGCAATGCACATGAGAATGCCATCAATCCTGATGTTCTATGGTCTTGTACATCATGCGGTGCTTGTGTTGAAGAGTGCCCAGTAGATATCGAGCATGTTGATCACATTATGAATATGCGCCGCTATCAGGTGCTCGTTGAATCAGAGTTCCCATCAGAGCTTGGAAATACCTTTAGAAACCTCGAAAAGGCCGGTAATCCATGGGGCGCTAACCGCGCTGATCGCGACGCTTGGATCTCTGAGGTCGACTTCCCGGTCATTGTTATTGATGGGGAGATCCCTGAAGATGTTGAGTATTTGTTCTGGGTTGGTTGCGCTGGCGCTTATGAAGATCGTGCGAAGAAGACAACAAAGGCAGTTTCTGAACTTCTCTATATGGCTGATGTGAAATTTGCAGTGCTTGGTAAGAAGGAGACCTGCACAGGTGATCCTGCCCGTCGTGCCGGTAATGAGTTCCTCTACCAAATTCTCTCACGAGAAAATATTGAAACACTTCAAGAGACCTTTGGTAATCGCGGTACCAAGAAAGTTGTAGTTACCTGTCCGCATTGCTTTACAACAATCGGTCGCGATTACAAGCAACAAGGTTTTGAATTGGAGATGATGCACCACACTCAACTTCTCAATCAGTTGGTAAAGGAGAAGCGCCTCACTCCGGTTGCACCTGCTAATCCAAAATCATTGACCTATCACGACCCTTGTTACTTGGGTCGCCATAATCAGATCTATTCACCACCACGTGAACTTCTAGAAGCGACAGGCTCAGTGGTAACAGAGATGCCGCGTAATCAAGAGCGATCATTCTGTTGTGGTGCAGGTGGTGGACGTATGTGGATGGAAGAGAAGCTTGGTACTCGGATTAACTTAAACCGCGTTGATGAGGCTATTGCGACTGGTGTTGAAGAGGTCGCAGTTGGTTGCCCATTCTGCCGAGTGATGGTGAGCGATGGAATGACTGCTCGCACATCCGATATTGAAGTCTTAGATGTAGCCCAAGCTCTTCTTCGGACGGTGAAACCCGCTAATAATTAAGGTGATGAGTGCGCCACCAAATAACCCACCAAGGTGTGCGCGCCAATCGATATTGCTTCCTGGAATAAATGTAATGAGTAGGTTTACCGCAACAACTCCCAGGATTTGTCGGTAATCGACGCCCATCTTGCGGCCAGTTACCAAGATTGCACCAAAGAGGCCAAAGATCATTCCTGAGGCGCCTACTGCTGGCACATTAGTCGCAGCAAAGTGGTTAGAGATAAAGGATGCACTGAAGAGTGAAAGTATAAGAATGACGCTGTATTTGAAGCGTCCGTAGTAGTTCTCAACCGCTGTGCCTAGAGAGTAGAGCGCCAACATATTAAAGAGAATGTGTGTGAAGTTCGCGTGAGTGAGTGCAACGGTGAAGTACCGGTAATACTCACCGGCTTGAATTCCATGTGCAACGCCATCGCTAAGAAGAGCGTATTTAATAAGGAAGAGCCGCTCTTGAAGCGGGATTCCCGGAATTAAATTTGCGAAGTAATTTGCGAGGATATAAGCGCCAGAGATAACAACAATAAGAATTGATGTTAATGAATTGCGCTTCTGCACAGTGAAATTACTCTGTAATAGTTACAGATTCGATCACAACGGCCTGAACTGGGCGATCGCCAGCACCAGTCTTTGTTGTTGCGATCTTGTCGACAACTGCCTGTGAGGCAGCATCCTTTACTTCACCAAAGATTGAGTGCTTGCGGTTTAACCACGCTGTTGGTGTAACAGTGATGAAGAACTGTGAACCATTGGTTCCAGGTCCAGCATTTGCCATTGCAAGAAGATATGGGCGATCGAAGTTAAGTTCTGGGTGGAACTCATCTGCGAAACGGTAGCCAGGTCCGCCGGTACCAGTACCAAGTGGATCTCCACCTTGGATCATGAAGTTAGCGATAACGCGATGGAAGACGGTGCCGTCATAAAGATTTGCGGTGCTCTTCTCGCCACTACGTGGGTCAACCCATTCGCGCTTTCCGGTAGCAAGCTCAACAAAGTTAGCAACGGTCTTTGGCGCATGATCTGGGAAGAGCTCGATCACGATATCGCCGTGGTTTGTATGAAGTGTTGCGCTTGACATGGGTGCTCCCGATTTTTAGAAGTGGGTAGTGAGATAAAAGAGTGGAGACCAGGGGAATCGAACCCCTAACCCCCGCCTTGCAAAGGCGGTGCTCTACCAATTGAGCTAGGTCCCCGTTATTAGCGGAGCACCGAATACTAATAGTTTTTGAGTAATCCTCATAAACCACTTTCTTCGATGGTGGGCCTAGGTGGACTCGAACCACCGACCTCTTCCTTATCAGGGAAGCGCTCTAACCAGGCTGAGCTATAGGCCCATCTCTCACAACTGCCTGTGGCAACCGTGAAGGGCAAAGGTTACCCGACTGGGCTCTAGAGCCCAAAACCAGTTATTCGCCTGCTGGCGCTTCTCCTGCAGGGATTTCAGCCGTCTCGGGGACATCTTTAACCTGGGTTATCGAGACAACAGCGGCGCCCTCATCGAGGTTTACCAGGCGGACTCCCAAAGTATCGCGTGAGGTCTCACGGACTTCTTCAACTGGGGTTCTCATAACAACACCGGAAGATGTGATTGCAAGGATCTCATCGCCAGGTGTCACGATCATTGCACCAACAAGTGAGCCACGTGAATCTTCATCGATCTTTGCCGCTTTCACACCGATACCACCACGACCTTGTTGGCGATATTCGATCAGTGGCGTTCGCTTGGCATAACCACCATCAGTTGCGGTGAAGACGAATTGATCAGGTGAATCACCAGCGACCGCAGCCATAGTAAGGAGTTCATCATCAGCGCGGAACTTCATTCCAATCACACCGGCAGTTGAACGTCCCATTGCGCGAAGTGATTCATCAGATGCACTAAATCGAAGTGACATACCCTTGCGTGAAACAAGAAGGAGTTCATCTTCTTCATTCACCAATGATGCCGATACAACTTCATCATTCTCTTTGAGGTTGATGGCAATCAATCCACCAGATCGTGGTGAGTCATATTCAGCAAGTGGTGACTTCTTCACCATGCCTGAACGCGTTGCAATCACCAAGTTCGGATGAGATGCATAAGAGTCGATCGCAATTACCTGAGCGATCATCTCATCTGGTTTAAATGCTAAGAGGTTCGCAACATGTTGTCCGCGAGCATCGCGACCGGCATCTGGTAACTCATGCACCTTGGCGCGATAGACGCGACCCTTGTTGGTAAAGAACAACAACCAATCATGGGTAGATGCAATAAAGAAGTGATCGACGAGATCATCTTGCTTGAGTTGTGCACCCTTGACACCTTTACCGCCGCGACGTTGTGCACGATAGAGATCGGCACGGGTGCGCTTTGAGTAACCACTTCGGGTAATAGTCACAACCACATCTTGATCGGGGATGAGATCTTCGACTGAGAAGTCACCATCAGCTGCAACGAATTGAGTGCGACGTTCATTGCCATGCTTCTCACCGAGCTCTTGGAGCTCAGTTTTGATTATTTCACGCTGTTTTGCAGGTGATGCCAAGATCTCATTGAGAACGACGATATCGGCCATGAGGCCTTCATATTCATCATTGATCTTCTGGCGCTCGAGCGCTGCGATACGACGCAACTGCATATCGAGGATGGCATTTGCTTGAATCTCATCAACATCAAGGAGTTTCATCAAACCGGTGCGAGCTTCTTCAGGTGTTGTGGATGCGCGGATCAAAGCGATAACAGCATCGAGTGCATCAAGAGCCTTGAGGTAACCCTTCAAGATATGGGCGCGCTTCTCACGTTCTGCGAGGCGATACTTAGTACGGCGAACAATTACTTCAATCTGATGATCAATGTAATAACGAATGAACTCATCAAGTCGAAGTGTGCGTGGGACACCATCAACAAGTGCCAACATATTGGCGCCAAAAGAATCTTGAAGTTGGGTCTGCTTATAAAGGTTATTGAGAACTACCTTTGGTGTCGCATCTTGGCGCAAAACAATAACGAGGCGTTGACCAAGGCGTTCATTACCTTCATCACGAACATCGGCGATGCCCTTGATCTTGCCATCTTTAACAAGCTC
>DAINZB010000077.1:0-3207 GCA_036749135.1 Candidatus Nanopelagicaceae bacterium
ATTGCTTGCGGATATGCAATCTGTGGAGCTAGTGCAATCGCTGCGGTTCGGCCACACACTGATGCAACAGATGAAGAGAGTTCATATGCAATTGGGCTTGTCTCCTTGTGTGGAACGCTCTCCATTCTGGTATTGCCGCTCATTGGACATGCGGCAGGTTTGAGCAATCGAGCATTTGGATCATGGGCAGGCGCAGCAGTCCACGATGTTGGACAAGTGCTGGCTACTGCCTCGCTCTTTAACTCTGGATCGGTCGAATCAGCAATCATTTTTAAACTTGCTCGGGTCTCTCTTCTTGCGCCGATTGTTGTGATTCTTGCGGTACGTAATCGTCGAAGTTCACATCTTTCACGGCATACCAAGGCAAAAGTGGCGGTTCTTCCACTCTTCGTTCTTGGCTTTATTGCCGTTGCACTTATTCACAACGCGATTCACATCTCGGCACGAGTCACAAATGACCTCGGGAGTTTAAGTAAGGTACTCATCTCTGCCGGCCTCGTCGCCTTGGGATCCAATGTGCGCTGGGCGGCGATCCGAAAGATTGGCTACCGGCCGCTGGTTGTGGGGCTCTTGGCTTGGGTAGTGGTCGCAGGTTTGGCGTTATGCGCGGTAAAACTCTCGGGGCTATAAACTCTCCTCATGCGCATCCTTGCTATTCAAAATGATGAGACAGATCCACCACACCTTGCCGCTCAATGGCTAGCGGAGCAAGGACACGAGATCGTAATTCTCCGTGCTTATAACGGTGAGGAAGTTCCGGCAACTGTCCCAGTAGGTATTGATGCATTGATGCCGATGGGCGGACACATGGGAGCCCTTGATGATCACATCGCTTCATGGCTACCAAATGAACGCGCAATGATCGCTGATGCAGCGGCTCGCGATCTACCAATCTTTGCAATCTGCCTCGGCGCGCAATTAGTTGCGGCAGCGTTGGGTGGAGAGGTAGTGAGATCAGAGACCCCAGAAATTGGCGTTTATGAAATTACCCCTCGTGGCGTAGCGGACCCAGTCTTTGATTCGAGCGAGACCGTCATTGCGACCCAGTGGCATGAAGATAAGGTCAGTCGTCTTCCTGAAGGTGCAGTAACACTCGCTAGTTCACCTCTCTGCGAAAACCAGATCTATCGATTCGGCTCGAAGAGCTATGCAGTTCAATTCCACCCGGAAGTTGATGCGCAGATGGTTCAGAGCTGGGAAGATCACGCAGATAATGCTTATCAAACTTCTGGAAAGAGCAATATCGTCTCAGAATTTAATGCTTCCGAAGAGAGGCTCTATCGCACATGGAAACCAACCATCCAGCGTTGGGGTTCTTTGATTCAGCAATAACGAGTACTACTCACTAAAGCGAATTGAGAAAGCGGGTCACCACACCATGTGCCGTCTTATGGGATATGTATCGGAGCAGAGTTACTCATTGTCGGAGTTTGCTGGTCCTCACTTCGATCAATTTGCAGCCCTCTCATCACGTCATTGCGATGGCTGGGGAGTTGCCGGCCTCAATGTTGGAGATGTAAACCCAACTCTTACTGTTGAACCTACGCAGGCGAGCAAGAGCGCTAAGTTTCGAGAGATTGCGGATGGCCCTAAGGCCAACGGCGCACTTTTACATCTTCGATGGGCCACATCTGGGCTATCCGTAAAGGCGGGGAATACCCACCCATTTACTCTTGGCGAGATCTCCTTCATTCACAACGGTGGCATCATGCCGGCAACTGCCATGGACTCCATGATTGATGCTGATCTGATGGATCAGATGCGAGGTGAGACCGATAGCGAGCGCTATTTCGGCGTCGTGGTGACACAGATTCGAAAGCTAGGCCTGGTCGATGGAATTGTCTCGGCGGTTCGGCAGATTCGAAGCACCTGTACCTTCTCGAGCCTCAATGCCATGATCCTGACACCTCACCAGATGATCATCGTCAATGAACATAACCTGGACCGTGTCCCGGCAGGCGAAGCCGCCGATTACTACGATCTCTACTACCGCAAGGATGAGAAGGGCGTGCTCGTAGCATCCTCTGGCTGGGAGCAGGGCGGCTGGAGCTTGATCGATAACCATCGGGCCCTGGTGATCGACCGAGGAACCTTTGCGATCGAAGAGTTGACCCTCTAAAAAGTTATCTGGAATTTGCCCAATACCGCTTGCCTCAGATTTCAGGGGTAGTACGGTTCTCCTTGTATCTGCCCCCGCTTCTTCGGATGCCCTCTCCAACCTGGAGGTAAACATATGTCAGGCTCTACAAAAAACCACGAACACAAGCTCGCCGAGAATGTCTTAGGACTCTTTGAGTCAGCTGTTATGGGCGTAGCGGGTTCGGCACCTGCTTATTCAATCGCCGCATCAACCGCACTCCTTGTTGGAGCAGTTGGACTTGCAGGACCAGCAGCGCTTCTCTACTGCGGAATCGCCATGTTTGGAATTGTCTTTGCCTTTAATTACCTCGGTCGTACCGAATCAAATTCAGGCGCAACATATGCATGGGTTCGACGCGGACTCCACCCAGCACTTGGATATATCGCTGGTTGGTCGCTCCTCATGTGTTCTTCGATCTTCATGGTCGCTGCGACTCTGCCAGCAGGATCATCTTTCTTAGGGCTCTTCTCCGACAAGCTTTCCAACAGCAAGGGATGGGTAACGCTCTTCGGTACCGTCTTCTTCCTCTTGATGGTGGCTGCAGTTGCCTTTGGTGTCACAATCACCGCAAAGGTCCAAGTCCTCATGTCGACCATTGAAGTTGGTCTGCTCGCACTCTTTGCGGTTCTAGCAATCTTCCATGGCCATAAGACTCATACATTCTCATGGCATTGGTTCGCGCCATCCTCCTTTGGATCATCGCAGACCTTCTTCGCTGGCGCACTTATCGCTGCCTTCTATTACTGGGGTTGGGATGTCACCGCGAACCTCAATGAAGAGACGAAGGGTTCACATAAGACCCCGGGACAAGGTGCAATCATCGGAATGATTATCACCTTCTTACTCTTTGAGGTATTTACTGTTGGATCAAATATGGTCCTCAGCGATAAGGACATCAGCGATAACTCTGCAAATATCCTTGGCGTACTTGGCCAAAAGGTATGGCCTGGTACCCCTGGAAAGCTCATTGTTGTAGCGGTTCTCCTCTCCACAGTGGCAACCCTTGAGACTCAGCTCATCCAAGTAACTCGCACCATGTTCTCAATGGGACGCGATGGCACCCTTTC
>DAINZB010000077.1:3307-4414 GCA_036749135.1 Candidatus Nanopelagicaceae bacterium
ATGTTCATCAAGGTTATTCCTACCCTTGATCACCTCACAAAGGTCGTTGGCTTTGGCACCATCGCCTTGGGATTGATACCAATGCTCTGGTACTGGTCACGTGGCCATGTCTACTTCAAGATGCCAACTAAGGCTGAGCGCCTAGCTGTCATCCACGAGTTTGAGCACAACCTCTAACTCGATCAAGAATCCAACTGCCGCTTCCAAGAAATTGGGGCGGCAGTTTTTCTTTTCCCGTACCCTTAGCGGGTGATCACAACTCCACTGGTTAATGCACTCGACCTCATCGCGACATTCGCCTTCGCGCTTGTTGGGGCTCGCGTGGCCGCGGCGAAGGGTCTCGATTACGGCGGAATATTTCTTGTCGCAGCAGTCGCCTCACTTACTGGTGGAACTTTTAGAAATGTCTTTCTGGGTCAACGCCCGCCATGGATCTTGCATGCCTGGCTCTTCGCTGCAGTTCTTCTTGCGCTCATTGCCACGATTGCAGCTAAGACGGTGAAACCGGTCGGTCGATTTATGCTCTCGCTCGATACCTTAGGCCTAGCAGTAGCGACAGTTTCAAGCGCAAATTATGCGATCTCTTACGGCGCAGGCTTCATCGGCGGGCTTGTCCTCGCGGTGCTTGGCGCAGTTTTGGGTGGGCTACTTCGCGATCTCTTCTGCCAGGTCGAGCCAGTGCTCTTGCACCGAGAGACGATCGGTACATCGTGTTTAGCAGGAGCTCTGCTCTATCTCACCCTCCAACGCTTCTCCTTTAATAGCGCCATCTGCACAATATCTTCTGGTGCACTTGTCATCGCCGTGCGAGAGCTATCTATCTACTTTGATTGGGATCTGCCAAGGCTTACCCATGGCAAATAAGCAGGTAATGACCCTGGCCGTTGATTGCGGCGGGTTAAGTTTGAAGGCATCCGTGCTCGATGAAGCAGGGACTCTTCATGCCCAGCCAATCTCAATTCCTACGCCGTACCCGCTCTCGCCCAGTCGGCTCATTGAAGCCTTTGATGAGATTGCTGCGCTTCTTCCATCATTCGACCGAATCACTATCGGAATGCCAGGAATGATCCGACATGGCGTAGTAGTTCATACCCCGCATTACATCAA
>DAINZB010000078.1:0-3102 GCA_036749135.1 Candidatus Nanopelagicaceae bacterium
AGTTGGGTAATCGAGGCTGATCTGAGCGCTAGCCCCTGTGGGTAAAGATTTCTCTGACCGTCTCATAATGTGAAAAACCCGCCTCTCGCAGTGAGCGAAGAGACGGGTTCTGTGAAGTGCGTTAATTAAGCAGCGACAACGTTCAGCGTGACGTTGGCAGTAACTGCGCTATGAAGGCTGACCTTGATTGCGTGGCTACCGAGCTTCTTAATGTGACCTACAGGCTTGATGCGGTGACGGTCGATATCGATACCTGTGGTGCTCTTAATTGCAACGACGATGTCCTTATCTGTGACAGATCCGAACATTGAACCAGTTGCGCCAACCTTGACCTTGACGACGATCTCGCTCTTTTCAAGTGTCGCCTTGATCTCAGCAGCGTGGTCGCGATCGCGGATCTCACGAGCAGTACGTGCGCGCTTAATGCCATCGATCTGCTTCTCGCCACCCTGGCTCCACGCGATTGCGCGGCCATTTGGTAGGAGGAAGTTACGTGCGTAACCATCTTTAACGGTAACTACATCACCAGCGTGACCTAGACCTGTGACTTCTTGAGTAAGGATGAGTTTCATTGTTAGTTACCGATCCTTATCGTGCTGTCGAGGTGTAAGGCAAGAGAGCCATTTCGCGGCTGTTCTTGACTGCGGCTGCAATTGCGCGTTGGTGCTCGGTGCAGGCACCGGTCACACGACGAGCGCGGATCTTGCCGCGATCTGAGATGTACTTACGAAGTGTGGCGATGTCCTTGTAGTCGATGTAGCTGACCTTTTCACGGCAGAAAGAACATGGCTTCTTCTTAAACTTCTTGAGCGCTGCAGCAGAAAGTTTTGGTGCAACCTTCTTTGGCTTTAGCGTCTTATTACTTCTTGCTCCCACTGTGGTGCTCCTTATTGGATGCCTCGTTATTTTCGCTTTTTAGCTAGTTAACGAGAATGGTTGTAATTGGTTAGTTATTAAATGTTTTCAGTACTAGAACGGAGGTTGATCATCTGCAGCTGTTGTTGCCCAACCGCCACCAACTGGTGAGGCTGACCAAGGATCATCTGATGATGAGCTTTCAGGAGCGGTAGAGAATCCACCGGCACCCTTACCTGATGTCTTAGTGACTTTGGCGGTTGCGTTGCGAAGTGATGGACCTACTTCATCAACTTCAACCTCAAAGACTGTGCGCTTTTCGCCTTCTTTAGTTTCGTAAGAGCGCTGCTTGAGACGACCAGAGACAATGACGCGCATTCCGCGAGTCAATGATTCTGCAACGTTCTCAGCGGCTTGACGCCAGATCTGGCATTGAAGGAAGAGGCTGTCGCCATCTTTCCATTCATTTGTAGCCTTATCTAAATAACGGGGAGTTGATGCAACGGTGAACTTTGCGACTGCAGCACCTGATGGTGTGAATCGAAGTTCAGGATCGTTGACCAAGTTACCGATCATCGTGATATTTGTGTCTCCAGCTGCCATCTTCTTCTCTTATCTCTACTTATCGGGCTTATTCGGGGCGGACGACTTTGGTACGAAGCACTGCTTCGTTCAAATTGAGTTGGCGATCAAGTTCTTTGATCGCATCTGGACCACAGTGCAGATCTGCAACAGCGTAGATGCCTTCTGACTTCTTATTGATTTCGAAAGTCATACGACGACGGCCCCAGATATCGAGCTTGTCGACGGTGCCACCACTGTCTTTGATGATCTTGAGGTATGTCTCAAGACTCGGTGCGACTGTGCGTTCTTCTAATTCAGGATCGAGAATGACCATGATTTCATAATGACGCATGCGTTAACCCAACCTCCTCTGGACTAAAGCGGCCGCAGGATTTCTGCGGCAGGAGGGTTACTGCTCCCCAAACTACAGATCTGACGGGTGCCAGGCCTTGTAAGGGGAAGGCTAAGCGTAGCCGCCGGTCTGGGAGATGAGAAATTCGAGGTTCTGGGGATGGGCCGAGCGTGTGGATACGCGCGCTGCGAAGAAGATCGTCGCCCCAATACGGATCAGGGTTGCCGCCGCGTAGGCCTTCGCTGGGAGGCCAAAGTGGCTCCCTGAATAAGAGGCCAGGTACTCCCAAATAGCGAGGTGGTAGATCAGCTCCGCCCCCTGCCAGATCCAGAAGGCTGGTCGATCTTTTTTATCGCGCATCGCCAAGATCGCCAGCGGGGTTAACCAGAGAACATATTGTGGCGAGTAGACCTTGCTCGAGATCGTAAAGATGGCAACGACGATAAATGATGTTGATGCCAACGTTGGCAATTGCCCAAGTCCAAAGAAGTAAACGGCATAGGCAGCGATACCGATTAAGAATAAGAGAATCGAAAGTGTGTTGAGGTTGCTCGTCGATATCCCAAAGAGATTGAGGGCATACCAGAGCGAACCGAAATCAACACCGCGTTCGCCATTCATCTTAAAGAAGCGCCACCAGCCAGTCTGGTTAAAGATAATGAACGGGGCATTGATAAGTAACCAGGTTCCAGCAGTCACGATCAAATAACGAATTGCATCTTTCAATTGCCCGCGGCGATAAAAGATGAGTGCGATTGGTGCAAGGAGAACGATCGGGAAGAACTTTGTTGCGATCGAGAGTCCTAACGCCAGAGCGCTGTAATCATAAAGTCGTCGATCAAAGTAATAAATTGCAAGCACAGCAGATGCGACCGCCCAGAGATCCCAATTGATATAGAGCGAACCAATCACAGCAGGGGCGACAGGCAATAAATACCAGAGCTCGGGTTTCATCTTTGCAACTAATAAAACTGTTCCTATAAATAAGAGTGCAATGAGTCCAACGTTGATCAAGAAGTAGATCTTGTCACTATGGGTTGGTAGCGCACTCGCCCACATCACTAAGCCAGTGATCGGTGGATATTCAACCGAGTTCGATGCACTTGAATAAGGCCAGACGTGATTGATGAGATCACGTGCCCCAAATAGCGCGGGTAGATCTGAGTAGCACGCATGCGTGTAGACATCTGGAGTAGCAAAGTTGGTATTGAGGCAATGATCGAATTTCACAAAAGAGAAGAGCGCGCCGAGAAAGGCAAGAAGAATGATCGACTTCGTTGCGTACTTCATCGCCCCAAAAGCCCTGTTAATTACTTCTTTTTAGCTTTGGT
>DAINZB010000078.1:3202-4405 GCA_036749135.1 Candidatus Nanopelagicaceae bacterium
GAGTGCACCAGCTGCTGTTCCGAATTTTGTTACTCCCTGAAGTGCTGCAGTTGTATCGGCCATAACATCAGCAGCAAAGACTTGATTTGCTTGGATGCGTGATTCGTAGAGGACGCCTTGGTTTGCTCCCAAAACTTCTTTCACGATAAATGGCTTGGCATAGACACCTTGTGCTGCAAAGGTGGCGTAAGCGGCGGCAACATCAATCACGTGCGGGCTAGCGACACCCAAAGTAACAGAAGGGGTTGCGATCATATTTACTGAATCTGGAATTCCTGCGCGACGAGCGACATCGATCACCTTATCGGGACCGACCTTGATACCGAGTGGAACGTAAACAGTATTAACGGAATGCGCTGTTGCATCAGCGAGTGTCACCTTAGGGAATTGCTCATCACCGTAGTTAAAGACCGAGTAATTCTTCTGAGCACCGGCATCGTAGAAGACCGCAGGTGAGCTGCCATTCCACACTGATTGAAGTGAGATACCTTGTTCAAGGGCTGCTACAAGAGCGAAAGGTTTGAATGATGATCCGGCTTGCGCAGTTGCTTGGGTCGCATTGTTGAGCTGTTGCTTGAGGTAATCCTGACCGCCATAAAGTGCTGTTATTTCGCCGGTTCCGGGGCGAAGTGCAATGAGTGCAATACGGAGATTTGCTGGCGCATTCGCCGGAGTCTTCTTGGCGACCGCATCGACAGCTGCCTGTTGTGCGACCTTATCGATCGTTGTCTTTACAACGAGTCCACCGACTTGGATCTGTTGATCAGTAAATCCGAGATTGAGAAGTTCGTGCTGCACCCATGAGACGACATATCCCTTAGGTCCGCCAAGCGCACCCCCGAGTGTGCGTGGTTCAATAAATGGGAACTTCTGTTTTGCGGCTTGTGTCTTGGTGATCCATTTTGCCTTCGCCATCTCGTTGATGACATAAGAGAAACGGCTCTTTAATCGACGAAGGCCATTCTTGCCTTGAGGATCGTAATATCCAGGTGAGTTAAGAATTGCGGCAATGACTGCATCCTGAGCGATGCTCAATTGATCGACGCTGCGATTGAAATAAACCTGCGCTGCAGTAGAGACCCCATAAGAGCCACGACCGAAGTAAATAGTGTTGAGATAATTTTCAAAGATCTGATCTTTAGATTGTTGGCTCTCTAATTTTGTAGCAATCACAATCTCTTTGATCTTGCGAGTAACTGTTCG
>DAINZB010000079.1:0-4053 GCA_036749135.1 Candidatus Nanopelagicaceae bacterium
AGCTAACTCTCAAATATTGAGATCTGCGTCTCAGGGGTTGACTCACCTCGTGTGGTCGGCGAGAATTGCCCCATGACATCATCAGTGGTGATTCGAGAGCGCGCGATCTAGTCGAACTAGAACGTGCGCTACCCCTCAGTGGAAAAACTGAGGGGTTTCTCATTTACCCACTGAATTGTCGATCGAGTAACGGATAACCACTGAGGAAGGAGATGAACATGAGTCAAGAGATCACAGGGGCACAGTCCCTCGTGCGATCGTTAGAGAACGCTGGCGTTGATGTGATGTTCGGTATTCCTGGTGGTGCGATTCTTCCGGCGTATGACCCAATCTTCGATTCAAAGATCCGCCACATTCTCGTGCGCCATGAACAAGGCGCTGGCCATGCCGCGACTGGTTATGCCCAAGCGACTGGACGTGTTGGTGTCTGCATTGCGACATCTGGTCCAGGTGCAACCAATCTCGTTACTCCGCTCGCTGATGCGCAGATGGACTCTGTTCCGATCGTTGCCATCACCGGTCAGGTCTCATCCGGGGCAATCGGTACTGATGCGTTCCAAGAAGCTGATATTCGCGGTATCACCATGCCGGTCACAAAACACAACTTCCTTGTCACTGATCCAAAAGATATTCCACGTGCAATTGCTGAGGCCTTCTATATCGCTGAGACTGGCCGACCTGGCGCAGTGCTTGTCGATATCGCAAAAGATGCGCTCCAATTGATGACCTCATTTGATTACCCATCAGAGGTTAATCTCGCAGGATACAAGCCAGTATTGAACCCAGCTGCCGAAGCACTTCGCGATGCAGCGGCTCTCATCGCTTCATCGAGCGCTCCAGTTCTCTATGTTGGTGGCGGCGTCATGAAGGCAAATGCAACAAAAGAGTTGATGGAGCTCGCTGAACTTACTGGTGCGCCAGTTGTAACTACTTTGATGGCACTCGGTTCTTTCCCTGATAGCCACCCACAACACCTTGGTATGCCAGGGATGCATGGAACTGTTGCTGCGGTAACAGCGCTCCAGAAGGCAGACCTTCTCATTACGCTCGGCGCTCGCTTCGATGATCGCGTTACCGGAAAGCTCTCAAGCTTCGCACCAAACGCAAAGATCATCCATGCCGATATCGATCCTGCGGAAATCGGTAAGAACCGCAAGGTTGATGTCCCACTTCTCGGTGATCTCAAAAACAGCATTAAGGGCCTGATACCTGAGCTAAAGGCAGCATTTAAGAAGAGCCAGCCTGACCTCACAGGTTGGTGGAAGACTGTTAACGAATGGCGCACGCAGTTCCCACTTGGCTTTGATGAGCCAAGTGATGGATCGCTCTCACCTCAATATGTCATCCAACGTCTTGGTCAGATTGCTGGACCTGATGCAATCTATGTTGCGGGTGTTGGACAACATCAGATGTGGGCATCGCAATTTGTTAATTATGAGAAGCCACGTACATGGCTCAACTCTGGTGGTTTAGGAACGATGGGTTATGCAGTTCCTGCAGCAATGGGTGCGAAGGTTGGTGCACCAGATAAGGTCGTATGGGCGATCGATGGTGATGGTTGCTTCCAGATGACAAATCAGGAGCTCGTAACCTGTGCACTGAACAATATTCCGATCAAGGTTGCGATTATCAATAACGAATCACTCGGCATGGTTCGCCAGTGGCAGACCTTGTTCTACAACGAGCGTTATTCCAATACTGAACTTCACTCGAAGCGCATTCCTGACTTTGCCAAACTTGGTGAGGCGATGGGTTGCGTCGGACTTCGTGCTGAGAGTAAAGATGATGTCGATCGCGTTATCAATGAAGCGATGGCTATCAACGATCGTCCTGTGGTTGTTGACTTCTCTGTTCACCGCGATGCAATGGTCTGGCCGATGGTCGCCGCTGGTGCATCCAATGACCTCATCACAGTCGCGCGCTCTATGGCGCCGGTCTGGGATTCGCAGGAGCTCTAATGTCACAGACACATACCCTCTCCGTTCTCGTTGAAAATAGCCCGGGTGTACTTGCTCGCGTTGCCTCACTCTTCTCTCGCCGCGGTTACAACATCGATTCACTCGCGGTTGGACCAACTGAGAATCCTGATATCTCACGTATGACAATCGTGATTGATGTTGCAGGCCATGCGCTCGAGCAGGTCATTGCCCAGCTCGATAAGTTGATCAACGTCATCTCTATCACTCAGCTTGATCCAGTGACTTCAGTCCAGCGCGAGCTCTTGCTCGTCAAGGTTTCGACGACCCCTGAGAACCGCTCACAGGTCCTTGAAACCGTTCAACTATTCCGTGCCAAAGTTGTCGACGTCGCACAAGATGCCGTAACAATCGAGGCAACCGGAAATGCCGAGAAGATTCAGGCGCTCTTACGGGTGCTTGAGCCGTATGGCATTAAGGAATTAGTCCAATCGGGTCTCGTCGCAATGGAGCGCGGACTACGTATCACCGAGAAGTTCAATTAATCGATCGATTCACCTAAAGGAAGGCAATACCAAGTGGCAACTCAATATCATGATGAAGATGCAGACCTCTCGATCATTCAGGGGAAGAAAGTTGCTGTGATTGGTTATGGCTCACAGGGCCATGCGCACGCACTTAGCCTTCGCGATAGCGGAGTCGATGTTCGCATCGGTCTTGCTGAAGGTTCATCATCAAAGGCAAAGGCTGAGTCCGAAGGTTTGCGCGTTCTCTCAGTGGCAGATGCAGTGAAGGAAGCAGATGTTGTCATGCTCCTTGCTCCAGACCACGTTCAGCGCCACATCTACAACGATTCAATCAAGCCAAACCTCAAGCCAGGTTCAGCGCTCTTCTTCGGCCACGGATTCAATATCCGCTTCGGCTACATCAAGCCAGAAGCAAACATTGATATTGCAATGGTCGCACCAAAGGGTCCAGGTCACCTTGTCCGTCGTGAATATTCAGCAGGTCGCGGTGTTCCAGTACTCGTTGCTGTTGAACAAGATGCAACCGGCAACGCTTGGCCGTTGACACTTTCCTATGCAAAGGCGATCGGCGGACTTCGCGCCGGTGGAATCCTCACAACCTTCACAGAAGAGTGCGAGACCGATCTCTTTGGTGAGCAGTCAGTACTTTGCGGTGGTGCATCGCAGCTCGTGCAGTACGGATTCGAAACTCTTATCGAAGCTGGCTATCAGCCAGAAGTCGCTTACTTCGAGTGCTTGCATGAGCTCAAGCTCATTGTTGACCTTATGTACGAAGGTGGAATCGCTAAGCAGCGTTGGTCAGTATCTGACACTGCAGAGTACGGAGATTATGTCTCTGGCCCACGCGTCATCGACCCAAGCGTAAAAGCTAATATGAAGGCAGTTCTTACTGATATTCAGAATGGCTCATTTGCAAAGCGCTTCATCGATGATCAAGAAGCCGGCGCACCAGAGTTCAAGGCACTCCGTGCCAAGGGTGAGGCTCATCCAATCGAAGCTGTTGGCCGTGAACTTCGCAAGATGATGTCATGGGTCAAGGGCAACAACAAGGATGATTACCAGGAAGGTCACGCTGCACGTGGCTAGCACAAACAAACCAGTCGTCCTTATAGCAGAGGAGCTCAGCCCTGCCACGATGGAGGCGCTCGGTCCTGATTTTGAAGTACGTCATTGCAATGGCGCAGATCGCGGCGAACTTCTCGCCGCGCTCGCTGCCGGAGTAGATGCAGTTCTTATTCGTTCTGCAACCAAGATGGATGCAGAAGCGATCGCCGCAGCAAAGGGCCTCAAAGTCATTGCTCGTGCAGGTGTTGGACTTGATAACGTCGAGATCCCAGCTGCCACCGCAGCAGGTGTGATGGTTGTTAATGCTCCAACATCAAATATCGTCTCAGCAGCCGAACTCGCAATCACTCTTCTCTTAGCTTCAGCTCGATATGTATCACCAGCGCATGCTGCACTTCGTAATGGTAAGTGGGCTCGCTCGAAGTACACCGGCGCTGAAATCTTTGAAAAGACACTTGGCATCGTCGGCTTTGGCCGTATCGGACAACTCGTTGCTGCTCGCATGCAGGCCTTTGGAATGGATGTCGTTGCTTACGATCCTTACC
>DAINZB010000080.1:0-1127 GCA_036749135.1 Candidatus Nanopelagicaceae bacterium
GCCACAATTGCGTTTGTTACTTCAGCTACTGGTTGAGCCGAAGGTGGTCCTTCAACGCGAATTGTGATTCCGTAACCAGGGCTTGTTGATGACATTTAGACAACTCCGTATAAACGATCTCCTGCGTCACCAAGTCCTGGGACGATGTAACCGTGCTCGTTGAGTTTAGTATCGACTGCACCAGTGACCAATGTGATGTTGTGATCTTTATGAGCAAAAGCGGAACGTACCGCTTCGATTCCTTCAGGTGCGCTCAAGATTGTGATCGCAGTGATATCGCGAGCGCCACGTTCAAAGAGATATTCAATTGCTGCGATGAGTGTGCCACCAGTAGCGAGCATTGGATCGAGGATGTAGCACTGACGACCTTCTAGATTCTCGGGAAGGCGATTGGCATATGTCGATGCCTGAAGAGTCTCATGATCGCGAACCATACCAAGGAATCCGACCTCAGCCGTTGGGATGAGACGCGTCATTCCTTCGAGCATTCCAAGACCGGCACGGAGAATAGGAACGACTACTGGGCGAGGTTGTGCAAGCTCGACACCCTCATAGAGCGCGACTGGAGTCACCACGGTCGCTGGAACCGTATGAATATCTCGTGTCGCTTCGTAGGCGAGAAGAGTCACGATCTCTTCGGTTAGCTGGCGGAAAGTTGGCGACTTGGTATTTTGATCGCGAAGAACAGTCAGTTTATGGCTGATGAGTGGGTGCTCGGCTATGTGAATCTTCATCTTCTCAGCCTACTATGAGCACATGGCTAACGATATTGGTGTGATTGCTTGGCACGAAGATGGTCGTTGGTCGGTCGCAGAGCTTGAGACAGAGGACCTCACCGAGATTATTGACCGCCTGAAAGGTGTTCGTACTAATGGCGGCGCTGTGGGATTGATCTCAATTGATGAAGATTTCTTTATTGTCGCACGAGCGCTTGGAACTTCACTTCAGATGATGATTAGCGATGTCACCTTTGCACTCGAAAACGATTTAGCTGCTGACCTGGTTGATGTTTTAGATCTGCCATTCCCAGAAGAAGATGATGAATCACAACCTGGTGGCGATGTTGATTTGCTTATTGATCTTGGGATGAATGTGATGGAGATTGAAGCGCTTGCATCTGATCCAGA
>DAINZB010000080.1:1227-4026 GCA_036749135.1 Candidatus Nanopelagicaceae bacterium
GAACGTGGCGTCTTGATGGCCACACCATCGTTGTCACACTTGAACCATGTGCGATGTGTGCAGGGGCGATTGCTCAAGCACGGATGAAGACGCTCGTCTTTGGAGCGTGGGATGAGAAGGCCGGTGCAGTTGGATCTGTCTGGGATGTACTCCGCGACCCGCGTGCACCTCATCAAGTCGAAGTTGTCTCCGGAATTATGGAGAGTGAAGCAGCTGGTCTGCTCAAGGACTTCTTTCAACAACAGCGATAGTTGTAGGCTCGCCCATGGTGGCGTGTCTGAGCGGCCGAAAGAGCACGCCTCGAAAGCGTGAGTGGGGGAAACTCCACCGTGGGTTCAAATCCCACCGCCACCGCCATTAATGAGTTGAGCGATTTCCTTCGATAATGAGCTCGTATGAAGGATTCAAGATGGTCAGTGCACCATCTTCTTCACCAACCATACCTTCGGCGCAAATTGTTGAGCCAACATCGAGGCCAACGACATTACGGCGACCGAGGAATTGAAGAGTAATTCCGCCAGTCTCATCCCAGACTTCGACTTCAACGCGAGGAGCGCCACCTGATGGAGCCGTGCGAATCGAAGCGACTTTGCCTCGTACGTGCGCACGTTTACGCCAGGTTGCCTGATTGATCGCAATGCGATCTTCGGCATAGTGGGAAATTTCACCGGGCGCTTCAGTAACAGGCTCATCTACTCGACGAGTAGCCGGGCGTGACTCTGGAACAACCGGTGCGACGAAATTCTCGAGCTCGCCGTGATGCTTTTGTGCGTAGATGATCTTCTCAACATCGAAAGGAACAATCGTTGCAACAACGCGAGAGAGTTGCGAAATCGGACTAGCAATATCTTCAGCAGTCTGATCGTGAAGAAGTCGTCCTAGGTACTTTGAATACGAGCGTCGTGGAAGCAAGAGAGTGAGTTCGACATCAGGCTGAGCAATTGCACGTAGCGCGTAGTCGACTGCGGCATTAGGAAGGCGGCGATCTGGGCAATCAATAAATTCGAGTGCGATGTCATCAACCGCTGGACTAGTTGCCCAATTTTTCTTAATTCGCTCAGCTCGCTCATCATCGATAACGAAATGTACCGCTGTGAGATGACGAGGGTTAAGGCTTCGTGCATAACGAACTGTTGCGAGGGTTGCAACGTCTACGGTGTCAATCAATACCGTGACATCATGGCGCGAGATAGAAGTTGCGCGATCGTTCTGCTTTGATATTGCTAGAACCTCACGTTCCTCTTTATATTTAATGGAGAATCGATACATTAAGAAGACAAGTGTTGGTCCGGTAACGACGATGAGCCAAGCACCTTCGGTGAACTTCACCGTTGCAAAAATAATGACAACAACGAGTGACGTCGCCGCAGCTACTGCACTAATGACGGCCTTTGTGCGCCAGAACTTTCCTTTATCGCGACGGGCGTTAACGACCATTCCAACACCGGTGATTGTGAATGCGGTAAAGACACCAAGTGCATAGAGAGCAACCAAGGCATTGACTGAGCCATTGGTAAAGAGAATTAAGCCAATGGCAAAGAGGCTTGCCAAGATAATTCCATTCGAGAAGACAAGCTTATGGCCGCGCTTGGTGAGCTGACGTGGCAAGAAGCCATCACGAGCAATATTCGCAGCGAGAATCGGGAAGGCGTTGTAGACGGTATTTGCGCCAGCGATGAGAATTAACATCGTTGCAAACTGAGTAAATGCGAACCAGATCTTGCCGAAGAGACCTGGGCCCACCATATTCTGGGCGATGATCGAAACGACTGATGGCGCACCTACTTGGTAGGGGACAACGTGCATACTGTGCGCGAACCATGAAACTCCGAACACGAGCGTTCCGAGTAGTCCGGACATGATGTTCATGGTTCTGCGGGCATTGCGACCTTCAGGCGCTTCAAAGAGCGATACGCCATTTGAGATTGCTTCTAATCCAGTGAGAGACGAACCGCCGTTTGCAAAGGCGCGAAGCAAGATAAAGACTGAAGCAATCGTTAATAGGCCTTGTGAGTGGCCAAGGCTAAAGAGTCCTTCACCTGTTGTTGGAACTTGAGGAACAGTTCCAGTGAACTCACGATAAATACCGAAACCAAAGACTACAAACATTGCGAGCACAAAGAGATAGGTAGGTAGCGCGAAGGATTTACCAGCTTCTTTAACTCCGCGAAGATTTCCATAGGTCAAGAAGAGGATGACGCCAATAGTTATGGGAACTACATAAGGAGTGAGCGAAGTGAAGTATGAAACGAGTGCCACAACGCCTGATGCGCTCTGCACCGCGACAGTCACGATGTAATCGAGAATCAAAGCAACCGCGGCAACGATCGACCAAAAGGTACCTAAGTTTTCGCGGGCAACAATGTATGCGCCACCTGATGAGGTGTACTTGGAAATTACATTGTTATAAGAAAGTGTGAGAAGGACCAAAATTCCAAGAATGACAAAGGTCATCGGCATCAAAACATTAAATGCCATCATGCCAAATGCCGGAACAAGTGCAATCAGAATCTGTTCAGAGCCATATGCAGAAGATGAGATGCAATCAGAGGAGAGGATTCCTAGCGCATAACGCTTTGCTAAGCGTTGGTGATCAAGCGAATGGCGGTTGAGCGGATTGCCGAGGAAGGCCTTCTTCATTCGATAAGAGAGTGGGTCTTTTAAATGCGCGTGTTCTTGCAGCACTTGTGGTGCGGGGGCGTTATCGCTCCATGATTGTGGCACTTTAGGTCCTCTGGTTGTCTTGGTTGCCGAAGCAACTGAGAACGCTATTTTAACGACTTACCCAGGCGTATGCTT
>DAINZB010000081.1:0-3892 GCA_036749135.1 Candidatus Nanopelagicaceae bacterium
GTCTCGATCTCGCCGGGGGAGTTCACACAACTCACTGGGCGAGCAGGTCGACGAGGAATTGATATTGAAGGTAACGCTGTCATTCTCTGGAATAAGGATGTCGACTCAGGATCAGTTGCGGGATTAGCATCTACTCGTACCTACCCGCTGAAGAGCTCCTTTAAACCCACCTACAACATGACGATCAATTTAATCTCGCAATTCGGCGCTGAACGTGCGCGCACAAGTCTGGAGGCATCATTTGCTCAGTACCAAGCCGATAAAGCTGTTGTAGGGCTGGCGAAGCAGATCAAACGAAATGAAGCTGGAATTGCCAATCTTGTTGAGGAGATGGAGTGCCATCTCGGTGACTTTGAAGAGTACTGGCAGATCAGAGCTGATATCAAAGAACTCGAGAAATCTTTGAACAAGCAGAAGAAATCGAAGGCTCTCCTTATAGAAGAGGAGATCATCGGTTTGAGAAAAGCGCTACGTACACATTCCTGTCATGGGTGCGCTGATCGAGAGATTCATGCCCGAATCGCAGAACGTGCAGGAAGATTGCGACGCGAAAACAAGGGATTGAATGATCGAGTCAGTAATCGAACAGATGTGATTGCTCGTCGCTTTGATCTCGTTCAGATCATGCTTGAGAAGTACGAATATTTGGAATCCGGTGTAATCACTAAATGGGGTCTCATCCTGGCGAAAATTTATGGTGAAACTGATCTACTTATCGCGCAGATGATTCGGCTTGGCGCATTTGATAACCTCAATGCGAGCGAAATTGTGAGTGTTCTATCTGCATTGGTTTACGAGGCACGTAGAGATGAGTCACCAAAGGTTCCACATGGCGAAGTTCAGAAAGCGCTTGCTGAGCTCATACATACCTGGAAAGTCATCCACGAAGATGAGATTGAGGTTGGTCTTGAGCCGATGAGAGAACCGGATTTAGGCTTCTGTATGGCTTCATACCGATGGGCGAGTGGACATTCGCTCTCTGCGATTCTCAAAGGTACTGAATTGACCGTAGGCGATTTTGTGCGATCAACGAAGCAGATCATCGATCTCTTGCGACAGATCGCTATTGCAACTCCGCATCTCTCTCAAGTTTGTCAGGATGCACTTGGTCGAATCGATCGAGGAATCGTTAGTTACGCGGGTGCGGTCGCATGACGCTATTACTTATCGACAGTGCTTCGCTTTGGTATCGGGCGTACTACGGCATGCCAGATACTTTGGTATCGCCGACCGGTGAACCAGTAAATGCCATCCGCGGTTTCCTTGATATGACCGCCCGTTTAATCACGCAATACCAACCAACGCGCATGGTCGCCTGTCTTGAGGGTGATTGGCGTCCAACCTGGCGCACCGATCTCTTTCCAGCTTATAAAGCGAATCGTGTTGATGAAAGTGGGGAAGAGGAGGAGCCTGACACTCTTGGTCCTCAGATTCCTGTGCTCTTAGATCTTCTCGATGAGTTTATGATTCCGATGGTTGGCGTCGATGATTATGAAGCAGATGATCTGATCGCCACATATTCGAAGAACGAGGCTGGGCCAACATATATTGTGACTGGAGATCGAGATCTCTTCCAATTGGTCGACGATAAACGTAAAGTGAAAGTGATTTATCTAGCTAAAGGATTCTCACAACAAGAAGTAGTAGACCGCGCGTGGATTACTGCAAAGTATGGAATCCCCGGGGAACGTTATGCTCTCTTTGCGATGATTCGTGGCGATGCCTCCGATGGTCTTCCAGGGGTACGAGGAATCGGTGAAAAAGGCGCAGCCGTTATTGCGAATAATTTCTCAACGATCGAAGATGCACTCGCGGCAGCTCATGCAGATGATGATCGCCTTTCGCCGCTCCTACGGAAGCGGTTGATCGAGGGGAGTGATTACATCAAGATTGCACCAACTCTTGTTCACTGCGCTCTTGATGTTCCACTACCGAAGATGTCATTAAATCTTCCGAAGGCCCCAACGGATCTCAGCGAGATCTATTCGATCAAAGATGAGTATGGACTCGGTGCAAGTGTTGATCGATTGATCTCGGCTCTGAACTGGTAGCTCAATAGATTATGTCAACCTACCTTCTCTGTATTCCTACCTACAACGAGTCCGAGATGATCGTTGAGGTTATCTCTAGAACTTTGGCTACGGAGATCCCAGGGCTGCATATCCTGGTGATCGATGACAACTCACCAGATGGCACAGCTCAAATTGTTGAAAATTTGGGGCAGCCACAAGTAAACGTACTTCGACGCGAAAAGAAGGAAGGCTTGGGCCCGGCATATATGGCCGGCTTCTTTTGGGGTTTAGCTCAAGGTTTTGATTTCATCATTGAGATGGATGCCGATGGCTCACATCAACCGGAAGAGCTGTGCCGACTTATAGAGGCAGCTCCTGGGGCCGATCTCGTCCTTGGGACCCGATGGATTCCAGGCGGTGAGGTCCACAACTGGCCAATTCACCGCAGAGCGATTTCGCGGGCCGGAACCTGGTACGCCGAGTTAGCCCTCAAACTGCCCTACAAGGACCTCACAGGCGGTTTTCGCCTCTATACAGCTCAGATTCTCCGGTCCATTGATCTCAACTCGATAAGCGCAGTTGGTTATGGATTTCAGATTGAGATGGCGCTACGCGTGAGTGAACGCGGTGGAATCGTTCGAGAAGTTCCGATTACCTTTATCGAACGCACAAAGGGGCGCTCGAAGATGAGCAAGGCGATCGTCTGGGAAGCCTTTGTTAAGACCACTCAGTGGGGTTTCCAGCGTTGGTTTAATCGCCGATAATCTACATTATGTAAAGTAAGAAAATCCTTTGTTGATGGCGAGCTCTTCGATTGGCGCACAGCTGCAGACAAGGTTCCTATCCCCATAAACGCCATCGATGCGACCAACCGTCGGCCAATATTTGCCCTTGGTTCCGATCAATTCGCCTGGAATGAGGCCTGTGAGAGTCGCTGGGAAGGCTCCAGATTCACGTGAGTAGTTTCTCTCCCACGTGTTCCCCGCGATCGCCCCTATCGTGTGAGGAGCATGGCGTAGGGCTGAATCTTCAACTGCGATCTTGCCGTCAATGATCTGATCGATCTCACCGCGAATTGCGATCATTGCATCAATGAAACGATTCATCTCAAGAATATCTTCCGACTCGGTTGGTTCGATCATCAAAGTTCCGGCAACCGGGAAGGACATCGTTGGTGCGTGGAAGCCGTAGTCCATTAATCGCTTGGCAATATCATCGACGGTGACGCCGGAGATCTTGGTGATCTCTCGCATATCGAGAATACATTCATGAGCGACCAGGCCATGGGCACCTGTGTAGAGGATTGGATATGAACCCTTCAGACGGGCTGCCATGTAATTGGCATTGAGGATCGCAACTTCTGTTGCATGAGTAAGCCCCTCGCCTCCCATGAGACGAATATATGCCCACGAGATCGGCAGGATGCTCGCTGAACCAAACGGTGCAGCAGAGATCGGTCCTGGCCCAGTCGTTGGACCAGCAAGTTCATCAAGTGGATGGTTTGGCAGGAATGGTGCGAGGTGGGACTTTGCAATCACCGGACCTACGCCTGGTCCCCCGCCGCCATGCGGAATGCAGAAAGTTTTGTGCAAATTGAGATGCGATACATCTGCACCGAATTTCCCTGGCTGAGCAGTTCCAACGAGTGCGTTGAGATTTGCGCCATCAACGTAGACCTGTCCCCCAGCATCGTGAATCATCGCGCAGATCTCAGAAATCGCTGACTCGAATACGCCGTGAGTAGATGGATATGTGACCATCAGCGCTGCCAAAGTTGATTGATATTCAGCGATCTTCGTCTTGAGATCAGCAAGACTGACGTTGCCATGTTCATCACATTCAACGACAACTACTTTCATGCCGGCCATCACTGCGCTTGC
>DAINZB010000082.1:0-3547 GCA_036749135.1 Candidatus Nanopelagicaceae bacterium
AGAGTCATAACCATCTCATCGCGGATATCTGCGAGTTGATCAGTTGGTGAAACTGGGAAGTAGCCACCCTTATAGCGAGTCTTGTATCCGCGGTTTGGAGTGCCATCTGCTTCGAGTGATGCACCAGTGTTCCAGGCGCCTTCAATCGAATCGATGAAGTGGTGTGATGCGTTCTGTGATGTTCCGAAGTTCACTTCATCAAAGAGGTAGAACTCTGCTTCTGGAGCGAAGAATGCGGTGTCAGCGATACCTGTTGACTTGAGGTACTCAACTGCCTTTGCAACTACACCACGTGGATCACGTGAGTATGGCGAATTATCAATTGGGTTATGAACTGAGAAGTTGATGACAAGAGTCTTCTCAGCACGGAATGGATCGATGAAGGCGCTTGATGGAATTGGAAGCAACTTCATATCTGATTCGTGAATCGCTTGGAATCCACGGATCGATGAACCATCAAACATCAAACCATCTGTGAAGACTGCCTCATCAAATGATTCAACTGGAACGTTGAAGTGCTGTTGGATTCCTGGAAGGTCGATGAATCGAATATCAATAAGTTTGACATCGTTCTTCTTGATGAAATCGAAGATTTCAGCTGAGTTCTTAAACATGCTTCTCCGTACTAGTTCGTTGTCGCATTCAAGGAAGCCGCTTCGCCGGGGCTCACTTGTTATGGGTGAAATCTAAGGCTTGTGAGTGAAAAGGGGATAACCCAAATGTTACGAACATGTTTCATACTCTCGACCTAGGGTGTAGCCGCCCCCAAGGGCCCCAAAAAGGTAGCCTTGGGCCATGACGAGCGCTCCTGAACCGACTATGGCTGGAATGGGGATCCGCTTTGCGGCATTGGCGGTTGATTGGATCGCTACGAGCGTCATCATCACTGGACTGACTGGGCGGAATTACGGTTACCAGGGGGAGCGAACTCTGCTCTTCTTTGTTGAGGTCGTCGTGCTGACCTCGCTCATGGGTTCTTCAGCTGGTCAAAGGCTCTTCCGACTTCGGGTGGTCGATTCCGTGACCGGTGGATCGATCTCACCGTTACGCGTGATGGTCAGAACCTTATTGATCGTTCTCGTGCTGCCAGCGCTCTTTCGAAAAGATGGAATGGCCTATCACGATGCGATGTGCAAGACGAGAGTTGTGAGGATATAAAAGTTTTTTAGCCAGTTAGCGCCAGTTAGCGCTTAGGCATCTTTACACCCTTAGGCATTGGGCCTTGTGGGATCGGCATTGAAAGTCCGCCTACCGCCTTCAGGCGAGCACGAACTTCACGCATCTGATTATTCGACAATTTCTTTGGCAACTTCTTAATCGTCTTCTGCAATTTTTTGAGATTGACCTGGCCATCAAGATCGCCCGCATAGATCTCTGTGACTGGAACACCTGGAACAAATCGCTCCATCTTCTTCTTCTCATCAATCATCAAGGCACGGACACCGGCGCCACCTTCACCAACAAGAATAATTCCTGGGCGACCAACAGTGCGGTGCACCATATCTTGGTTACGAGAGACATTGACTGCCGGAGTTGTTGTGAAGCCACGACGAATACTCATAAGCACACTGGCAGCGGCGCCAAGCTGTCCCTTGATCGATGAGAAAGCCGCGGTATTGGCAAAGCGAGTGAACATAAAGAATGCGACAAGTAATCCCAATGGGAATCCAAGAATTCCAAAATAGACCGGATGGTGGAGCGAGTTACCCGCAACAATCGCAAGGACTTCTGCGATCACAAAGCCAAGTGCGCACCAGAGAATCGCAAGGGGAGTGTGGGTCTTAACTAAGCGGAAGGCATCTTTAAGAACTGCAGCCTGAGACTGCTTCTCTGGAGCGTTATTTGTAACCTTTACCTTATTTGCCATCGCCATTCTCCTTCTTCTCTTCGAGCTCTTTCAGATGTTGCATTCGTTCTCGTTCGACTTGCTCCAGAGTTGGAGCGGTTCCACCGAGACGGGCCGGAGCCCACCATTGACCTGCAGGGGCATCAGGGTAGTTGGATTGCACCTGATGGAGAAGTTCATTCATAACAACCTTCAATTTCGCCTCTTCGGCGGGGATATCTGCCCCTTTGGGTATGAAGATCGGTTCACCAAACGCTACTGAGATAGGGAATTTATTGCGGCCAAAATCTGGCTTCCGTTTCTTGGTGACGATCCGTTGGCTACCCCAGACCGCAACTGGGATTACTGGAACACCAGCACCTTGGGCTAACCGGACTGCGCCAGATTTCAATTCTGCAATCTCAAAACTGCGCGAGATAGTTCCCTCTGGAAAGATCCCAATGATCTCGCCAGAACGAAGGGCTCGAAGAGCAGCAGCGAGTGCGGATGAACCAGCGGATCGATCAACACTGATGTGGTGCATGCCGCGCATAAGCGGTCCTGCGATCTTGTGATCAAAGATCTCCTTCTTCGCCATGAATCGTATGTAACGTTTCATAGGAAGGGCTGCTGTTCCTGCCAACGCGAAATCAAGGTAGCCAATATGGTTGATCGCTAAAACTGCTCCACCGCTCTTGCCCTTATGGGGGAGATGCTCTTGTCCTTGGAAGTCAAAGCGAAGACCAAGATATTTCCAGAAGCTTTTAACGGTAAAGATAACTGGCGGATAAACAAGATCAGCCACTACTGAGCTCCACGCTTTTCAAGCGCCTGCTTGTACAGACGGCCAGCGCGATAAGAGGAGCGAACCATTGGTCCACTCATGACACCAAGGAAGCCAATCTCATTGGCTTCATGAGATAACTCAACGAATTCCTCTGGCTTTACCCAGCGAATGACCGGGTGATGCATCGGAGTTGGTCGAAGATATTGAGTAATCGTGATGAGATCGCATCCTGCTGCATGCAGATCACGAAGCGCCTGTGATACCTCTTCGCGGGTTTCACCCATTCCAAGAATGAGGTTCGACTTAGTGATAAGTCCAAAGGCTCTAGCTTGTGAGATCACATTGAGAGAACGCTCGTAGGTAAATGCTGGACGGATCTCCTTGAAGATACGAGGAACAGTCTCGAGATTGTGAGCAAAGACTTCTGGTCGTGTTTCAAAGACTTGATTGAGAAGTGTTGGATTTCCGCTGAAATCTGGGGCCAACATCTCGACACCAACACCCGGGTTCATTTCGTGAACGACTCGAATGGTCTCCGCGTATAGCCAGGCGCCTTCGTCTTCGAGATCATCGCGAGTAACGCCAGTGATCGTCGCATAGCGGAGGCCCATCGTCTTTACAGATTCGGCAACTCGGCGCGGTTCGTCACGATCAATGGGAAGTGGTTTACCGGTATCGATGTTGCAGAAGTCGCAACGCCGAGTACAACGTTCGCCTCCGATTAAGAAGGTCGCCTCTTTATCTTCCCAACATTCGAAAATATTTGGGCAGGCAGCTTCTTGGCAGACAGTATGCAAACCTTCGCGAACAACGAGGGATCGGAGTTGTGTGTATTCCGGACCCATCTTCGCCTTGGTCTTAATCCACTCAGGCTTTTTCTCGATCGGCACCGCAGCATTGCGCGCCTCGATGCGGAGAAGTTTTCTTCCTTCCGG
>DAINZB010000083.1:0-3348 GCA_036749135.1 Candidatus Nanopelagicaceae bacterium
CTAAGGTAATCATCAAATCGCACGAGATTGTTGAGTGAGCTTGGCGTGAATCCTAAGAGGGCTTTCACCGCTAACGGAAGAACTCGATAACCAAGGTAGGCGCCGCCAGCAAAGAATGGAGTGGCGATGGAGATGAAGAGGATTGAGTATTTCTTCTCACGACGATGCAGACCAGGAGCAACGAAGGCCCAGAGCTGATATAGCCAGATAGGGGCCGAGATAATGATTCCAACTAAGAAAGAGACTGTCACTTGCAGATTGAGAGGGCCCAGTACGCCATTCACGTAGAGCGCGCCACAATTGCCGAGACCGGCTATATGTGATCGGTGAAGATTACAAATGGGTTTTGCTAATGCGTTTACGATCTTGGGATAGAAGGCCCAGCCGAAGACTGATGCGACCAATATTGCTGCAGCAGCTCGGACTACACGTTTCCTCAGCTCTCGAAAATGCTCGAGGAGAGGCATCCGGCCGCCCTCGTGGGCAACCATGGTTCTACTTACTTTGTCTGATCTGAGTCAGGCTTCTTCTCTTCACCAGTATCTTTTAATTCACTCTTAAAGATCTTGAGAGATTTAGCAATTGACTTCGCAGAATCTGGGAGTCGCTTCGCTCCGAAGAGGACGACCAAAACGAGAATAATGAGTAGCCAGTGACTTGGTTGTTCTAGGCCGAACATGGGAACTCCTCTTTCATTGCTGTGATACCTCGCGCTCGAGGCACTCCCCCTGGACCACCAATGGGGCTAGGCCAAGATTAGCGGTAGAGATCGAGAATCGCATCCAATTTGGAGTTATAGAGGTCACGAAAGCTCTGCGGAGAGATGATCTCTACCGAGCCAGGAAGAGAAATAAGCGCCTTAGCGAGCCATTGAAGGTCGTTGATCTCAAAAGTAGCAACCAAATGCGATCCCTCCTCGGTTGCAGAAGAGACGATGGTTGGATTCTCCTCTGTAAAGAAGCGATTGATGGTGGAAAGTTTCGCAACCACTTCATTCTCAGCTTGCTTTTCAGAAAGGGATAGCGGGATTTCAGGAAGCGGCAGATTTTCAACAAGTTTGGCGGAAGTGATTCGATCATTTCGGAAATGTCTCATCTCCCCGGCGCTTTGGCAGAAAGCAATCGTATAGAGATGTCCTCGATCAAGATAAGAATTTATAGGGAAGATGAGTCGAGAGGAAAGTGAATCTGTTCGAGAGGAACGGTATTCAATGTCAAGAACGGATGCCGTTTTCAGGGCTCGCTCAATAATGTGGTCAATTTCGGATGGAACTATCCCATTCCCTACGACAGAAGCGATTACTGAGTTGTGGCCGAGAAACGTCGACATTTTTTTGCGGAGTGAAATCGCTCGGGATCTTAAAGAATCGTCGATGATCTGATTTAAAAGTGAATCTAATCCAAGAAGAAGCGCAGTAACTTCTAAATAATTGAAACTTCTTGGCGCCGTGAGATTTTGAGCATTACGCACCGAGACGTAATCCTCATCTATTTCAAGATCAATCAACTCCAAATGCGAATGGCCAGGTAGTCCACACATGAAGAGCATTTCCAAATCTTTCATGATCTGAGATGGCGTGGTGGCGAATTTCTCTGCTAGTTCGGCGATGGACCACCCTGGATTCTTTGAAATGAATGGAATGAGATCGAGGGCGCGGGAGGTTCGCTCTAGGGCGGTTTCAGCCATATCTCTTACCTCGGATCCACGAAGAAAACTTCTCTTGAATATCCAGTGGCGCAAGTATCTTTGCAGAATCTCCAGATCGCGCAACCGATTCAAAGATCTCGTTTTGCGGAACGCTCATGATCTTCATGAGGTCCCAATCTGCATCATATTCATCTGTTGGATAGCTCGCCCTGAGTTCCTGCGCTCTCCCTTTTCGAACAGCTATTTCGAGTGAGACTTTCTCCGCCTCACGATCGTTCGAGTTAAGGAAAGATTCAAGATCAAAATCACCACGTCGATTAAATTTCTTTCCGACCGTGAAATTCTGGCTATTCATTCTTGATATTTTGAACTGTCGAAATTCACTTTTTTCCAGATCGAATGCAACCAGATACCAACGCCCCTCAAAAAGATAGAGGGCGTAAGGGGCAACAGATCTTCGGGTCTGTGTCACTCCTCTGTAATCGAAGGAGAGTTCTCTACTTTCTTGGGTAGCTTGCCAAATCTCAGCAAAACGATCATCAGGAATCTCCATGTGGTGAAAGGGAAGACTCAAGCTCTCTTGTTCAAAGGCGCCGTGAAGTGCCTCAACTTTTCGCAGCGCTGATTGTGCGCTCTTCGAGAAGAGAGAGTTTTGCCATTTCGATGTAGCCAGAGATAGTAGGGAGAGGTCCTCTGTACTCAAACCATCGAGTTCGAGGGAATAGTTTTGAGGGCTGATGCGATATCCAGCTTCATCGTCAAAGAGTGGATCTTCGTTCCCAACTTCGATCTCAAGCCCGAGCGCTCGGAGTTCTGTCTTATCGCGCTCGAACATCCGCTCTTTCGTCTCAGGAGATCCCTCATAACCATCAACACTCTCAAAAATCTGATTTTTGGTGAGGAATCGCTTCGTGGCTAACAGGGCCATTGTGAGATTTATAAGTCGCTCTGACTTATTAGGGCTCGACTCACTCATGAGGCAACCATAGTAAGGATGTTCTGGGCTTTGCTATCCTGCCACCATGATTATGAAGAAAAAGTCTCCTGCGCATCTCCTCTTTGCGGGAGTTCTCCTAACGAGCACGATCGCTCTCACCGCCTGCACGACTGATGGCGGTTCAAAAACCGGAAAGGCCCCAGTGACTACATCAAGCGCATCAGCAAGTGGTATCAACTTCCCTGTCGTCGAAGGAGCTGCTGGCGCTGCGCCAACTATCGTCGCTCCGAAAGATACTCCCCCTTCATCCCTAGAGATCAAAGACCTTGTAACGGGTAATGGAGCAACAGTTGAAGCAACATCAACTGTCACAGTTCATTATTTGCTCATGGGCTGGAAGAGCGGTCAGATCATTGATTCATCATGGAGTCGCGGCACTCCTGCAACCTTTGGCTTGAACCAGGTAATTCCAGGTTGGCAGAAGGGCATGCCGGGCATGAAGGTTGGCGGTCGTCGCGAACTCTTGGTTCCGCCAGCGCTTGGTTATGGAGAGATGGGTTCAGGTCCAGTTGGACCAAACGAGACCTTGATCTTCGTTGTCGACCTTATTGCTGTGAAGTAGCGTCTTCTTCAGCAGGTAAACCATACGCGCCCTTGGATGGGCGGCGACGTCGCAATGGTGCAGTGACACCTGGAGCAAGTCGTCGTGCGATGATGAGAAAACCGGTGTGGCCAATCATTCGATGTTGTGGTCTTACAGCCAA
>DAINZB010000084.1:0-3156 GCA_036749135.1 Candidatus Nanopelagicaceae bacterium
CTTCAAGTGCGCCGATGTAGATCGTGCCATCGTCTTCGATGGTGATATCTGCGCCAGTCTCATCTTGAATCTGGTTAATCATCTTGCCCTTAGGTCCGATGATTGCGCCGATGAGATCGGTAGGAACCTTGATCGAGATGATGCGTGGAGCAAGCAAGCTCATCTCATCTGGTGCATCAATTGCCTGCACCATCAGATCGAGAATGAACAAGCGAGCTTCCTTCGCCTGAAGAAGTGCTGCAGCAAGAACTGATGCAGGAATTCCATCGAGCTTGGTATCGAGTTGGAGCGCTGTGACAAAATCCTTTGTTCCAGCAACCTTAAAGTCCATATCTCCGAAGGCATCTTCTGCACCCAAGATATCGGTGAGGGCGACATATTCTGTCTTGCCATCAACTTCATCTGAGATCAGACCCATTGCAATACCTGCGACTGGAGCCTTGAGAGGCACGCCAGCGTTTAGTAGTGACATGGTGGAGGCACAGACAGAACCCATTGAAGTGGATCCGTTTGAGCCGAGAGCTTCTGATACTTGGCGAATCGCGTATGGGAATTCTTCACGAGTTGGAAGAACTGGAACCAACGCACGCTCTGCAAGTGCACCGTGGCCGATTTCGCGGCGCTTAGGTGAACCAACACGACCGGTCTCACCAACTGAGTAAGGCGGGAAGTTGTAGTTGTGCATGTAACGCTTGGTGGTCTCTGGGTTCAAGGTGTCGAGCATCTGCTCCATCTTGAGCATATTCAAGGTGGTGACACCAAGAATTTGAGTCTCGCCACGTTCGAAGATTGCAGAACCGTGAACGCGTGGCATTACTTCTACTTCAGCAGTGATCGGACGGATATCGCGAACGCCGCGACCATCGATACGAACCTTGTCACGCAAGACGCGTTGACGAACTGACTTCTTCGTTACTGAGCGGAGCGCAGCTGAAACTTCCTTTTCGCGACCTTCGAAGGTTGCGGCAAGTTGTTCCTTGATAGCAGCGTTGATCTCATCAAGCTTAGTTTCACGATCTTGCTTGCCAGCAATTGTCAGAGCAGCAGCAATATCTTTCGCTGCGGCTGCTTCAACTGCAGCATAGACATCGTCTTGGTAATCCAAGTAGACCGGGAATTCGCCAGTTGGCTTTGCAGCAACCTTTGCGAGTTCGATTTGAGCTTGGCAAAGTGCGCGAATGAATGGCTTTGCAGCTTCTAGTCCTTGTCCAACAACTTCTTCGGTTGGAGCCTGAGCGCCACCCTTGACGAGGTTGATGGTTGAGGTCGTTGCTTCTGCTTCAACCATGATGATTGCGATGTCATCGCCAGCGATAGAACCAGCTACCACCATGTCGAATACAGCCTTTTCCAAATCAGAGTGATTTGGGAATGCGACCCATTGTCCGTCAATCAACGCAACGCGAACGCCACCGATTGGACCAGAGAATGGCAAGCCAGCGAGCTGAGTCGACATTGATGCTGCGTTGATCGCAAGTACGTCGTACATGTGATCTGGGTTGAGCGCCATAACGGTGACAACAACCTGAACTTCATTGCGCAGACCCTTTACGAATGCTGGGCGAAGTGGGCGATCGATCAAACGACAGGTAAGAATTGCATCTTCAGAAGGGCGACCTTCGCGGCGGAAGAATGATCCTGGGATCTTTCCAGCTGCATACATGCGCTCTTCGACATCCACTGTGAGTGGGAAGAAGTCGAATTGGTCTTTTGGCTGCTTCGAGGCAGTTGTTGCTGAGAGCAACATTGAATCATCATCGAGATAAACAAGCGCGGTTCCTGCAGCTTGCTTTGCGAGTCGTCCTGTTTCGAAACGAATTTCGCGCTTTCCGTATTTGCCGTTATCAATTGTTGCAACGGCGACTTTCACATCTGGACCCTCCATGGGTCATCTCCATTTCTTAAAGTCTCCCGCACCTGCGCTGGTGAAATGGATCTTCGATCGAAGTTCACGGATTTTTACTTTTCCGTAAACCACTACCGAGGACCAATTTCGTCCATGCGAAAGGTGCGGGAGTGTTACTTATATTTTCTGTTCGCTAAAACTGTCCACTAAAAATAGTAAGAGAAGTTAGCGGCGAATACCGAGCTTTTCGATAATCGCGCGGTAGCGGGTGACATCTGTCTTTGCAAGATATTGCAACAAACGACGACGCTTACCTACCAAGAGCAATAGGCCACGACGGTTGTGGTGGTCATTCTTATTGGTCTTGAGGTGTTCTGTGATCTCTTCGATACGACGAGATAGCAATGCGATCTGTGCTTCTGGGCTTCC
This sequence comes from Candidatus Nanopelagicaceae bacterium, assembly GCA_036749135.1. GTDB lineage: Bacteria > Actinomycetota > Actinomycetes > Nanopelagicales > Nanopelagicaceae > PALSA-747. The sequence goes on from DAINZB010000084.1 coordinate 2,276, forward strand.
TGTGTCAGTGGCGGAAGCGCCGTACTTTGCGATGATCTCTTTTTTCTCTGCAGGCTGTAACGCCATGGGGCACTCCTTGTGCTGTCACGAGGGCCTCGGTGTTATTCACGAAGGCACAATTGCTCGCTTTGTGTGGCCAAGGTTACCAGCGCTGATAAATGGGGCGAAATCCGCCAGGTTTTCACCGGAATCCAGTCGGATTCACGCTCAGAATGGCGCTACTGAGCGGCGCTTGTGAGGCTTCTGGCTTGAGCGCAGTCCTTAGCCATCTGCTCAAGCAGCGGCTCAAGTCCATCGAATTTAAGGGTGTCACGTAATCTGAAACCGAACTCCAGTTTCGCTTCGTGGTCGTAAAGATCCAAGCCTTCTTGATCGAGCGCATACGCCTCGACCTGTCGTCCGCGCACACCAGGAAATGTTGGATTTGTGCCAATAGAAATCGCAGCTTGCCAGCGAGTACCAGCAACTTCGAGCCAACCGGCGTAAACACCATCCGCTGGAATTGTCGCGTTCTCGGCTAATCCAATATTCGCTGTGGGATACCCGATCTCGCGACCACGCTTCTCGCCATGGACCACTGGCCCTTTGATGTAGAAATTACGAGTAAGAAGTTCGTTGGCACGCTCGACATCACCATCAACAACCAGTGCACGAATGCGCGAGGATGAGATCGCGCTCCCCCGATTCTCGGAAAGCGCAACCGCGCTCACCGGAACACCCGCGTGCTCTTTGAGAAAGTCCACATTGCCCGCCGCTTTATGGCCAAAGGTGAAATTACTTCCTACGGTGATATGAGTTGCGTGCAGTTGCTTCTGCAATATCTCTTCGATGAATTGAGTGGGAGACATTGCCGCAAATTCTTTTGTAAAGTGAATAACGAC
>DAINZB010000085.1:0-3137 GCA_036749135.1 Candidatus Nanopelagicaceae bacterium
GGTGGAAGATTGCGAACATCATCCCAAAGACCAATGAGTCCTAAGACAAGTGCAGGTCCAAGGACTGAGAGCGCTAACCAGAAGTTCTTGCTCTCTGCATGCTTGTAAATGAGTGCACCAAATGAGACAGCGAGAATTCCGACAATGATCGCGACCCCACCAAGATATGGAACCGGTTCTTTGTGCGTCTTATGTGATGTTGTTGGAGAATCCATCACTTCATATTTGATCGCGAATCTGCGAACCCATGGAGTAAGTGCTCCGACAATGACAAATGCGCCACCAGCCAGCAAAAAATCTTGGAGGTGCGAAATTGTCATGAGAAGAAGGTACTAATTAATCTTGCGTGATCTTATTTAAGAGCGCTTTAACTTCTGATTCCTTGTAGCGACGATGTCCGCCTAGGGTGCGAATAGAGGTTAACTTTCCAGCCTTTGCCCATCGTGTAACAGTCTTTGGGTCAACGCGAAAGAGTGTGGCCACTTCTGAAGGAGTCAGTAAGACTTCTTGTGCTGGTACTTCATCACTCATAAGCCACCTCCTCGCTCCATTGCGGGAAATTCGGGATGTCCGAATCGTCCGTTATGGGAGGAGTATTCCTTGCTGCTTCAAAAAAGAGAAGAGTTTTTTGAGATTACATCGCTTGTTCGAAGGCAGCTACGCGGCGCCAGCGTGAAATGAGGCGCTCATAGCCTTGGCCAGCCATCGCGCCATCGCCCTGCGAGAGCCCAGCCAATGAGTGGTGAATATCTTCGATCGAGGTATCGGCCTCAAGCCCGGGCTCGCCATTAGCAAGGAGCGCTTGTTCCAAATAATCAGCAAGGCCGCCGTAATCACATTCCACAATCGATTCAGCATGGAACATCGAGAGCCACTCAAGGAGATCTGCGATCTCTTCTTCGATCGGCCCGCTGCCAAATGAATTTAAGACTGCCTGATGTGTGTACATGCAACGCTGCTTCGCATTCGCAACTGATGTGCGCATTACTGTGTAAGCGCCTTCATCAGACGTTCCACGAAGTCGCTCATCGACAGAGAAGAGTGAGAACCATCGAGGTGGAATCATCCACGTCTCAGTAATGATGTGCGGAACTTTCTCATCAAGTCCTTCGCGTTCAACATTGATAGTGATCGCTTCTTCCATCGATTCTGGAACGAAGAATTTTGCAACCGGTGCTGGCAAGGTATCTTTAAAAGATTCGAGCGCTGCCCAACAACGAGTTGCCGTTGACCACGGAGCGACATAACGAGCGCCCTCAAATTCCAAGATGTGAGCACCATCTGCTTGTAGCGCAGGTGGCTCAGTAAGAATGGTTCGCTTCAATGCGCGCAGTTGTTCATCGCGGCCAGTGAGCGCCGTCATCGGAATCGCTTCCCAACGGAGTTGATCTACTGGATCGAATGCCTCCATGGGTTCGTAAACCCGAAGAGATGCGACGTATGGTGTTAGGCGCAATTAGGCTCGACGGATGTAGTTGCCCTCGGCGAACGGGTCATCATCGTTCTGATTATCGGTGTCGATCTCACCATGGAGCTCTTTAGCCAGACGCTCAAGATCCATCTCTTGACCGTTGTACTTGAGATCTCTTGCGACTTTAGTCTGCTTGGCTTTCGCACGGCCTCTACCCATTGCGAGACCCCCTTACTGATATCAAAATTCGTCAGAGGCGTAGATTATCGGCTTTGGTAATTCCCCACCAACGCAGCCCCTGCTGAGCCTGTTCTCTCCTCAATAACGCCGGCGATCCAGGCTTTCATTCCCCGGGCGGCGAGGCTCTTGAGCGCTCGGTCAGCCTCAGATGGGGCCAAAATCGCGCTCATTCCAATGCCGCAGTTCCAGGTCCGCTCCATATCGGCCTGTGGGACGCCCCCAGCCTTAGCCAGGAACTCCATCTCCACAGGAAGCGCCCAGGTTGAGCGGTCGTAGGTAGCCATCAGGTGGGCGGGCATGACACGGGCGGTGTTATCGGCGATACCGCCTCCGGTGATGTGGCTGTAGGCATGCAACTGATCGTGCATCGCTTTATAGAGCGTTAAACAATCGAGTGAGTAGATCTCTGTTGGAGTGAGTAGTACTTCGCCAACAGTCTTGCCCAGCTCTTCAATCTTCGTATCGAATGAGATCTTCTGCGTCGCAACAATATGGCGAACAAGTGAGTAACCATTTGCATGGAATCCACTTGCTGGCATCGCAAGAATCACATCACCTTTTTGCACGCGATCAGCACCGAGTAAACGATCGGCATCAACTGCACCAGTCGCTGCACCTGCGATATCAAATTCATCGTCATCAAGAAGTCCTGGGTGTTCGGCAGTCTCGCCGCCAACCAATGCAACTCCGGCCTTGGCAGCACCGATCGCAATGCCTTTAACAATTTCCGCAATACGTTCTGGAATAACTTTTCCAACGGCGATGTAATCGGTCATGAAGAGTGGCTCGGCACCACAGACAACGAGATCATCAACGACCATGGCAACGAGATCTTCACCAATAGTGTCGTACTTCCCCATTGCTCGAGCAATCTCAGTCTTAGTACCAACGCCATCAGTTGATGTTGCAAGCAATGGTCGTTTCATATCTTTGAGAGCAGATACATCGAACAATCCAGCGAAGCCACCGATATCGCCAACAACTTCAGGGCGACGCGCGCGCTTGAGGTGAGCCTTCATTAATTCAACGGCGCGATCTCCAGCATCGATATCAACGCCTGCTTCTGCGTAAGTACTCACTCGTAATTGTTCACAATCTCTAGCAGATTCTTTCCATTCGAAATATCGGCAGGAACTTCAATCGGATAATTTCCAGTAAAGCAGGCGGTGCAGAGCTTTGACTCGGCGATCGTGGTCGCTTCGACCAGGCCTTCGAGCGAGACATAGCCCAAGGTATCTGCCCCGATAGAGCGTCGGATCTCATCGATCTCCAGGCCAGAAGCAATAAGTTCCGCGCGTGAAGCGAAGTCGATACCATAGAAACACGGCCATTTCACCGGTGGGCTCGAGATGCGGACGTGGATCTCTAAGGCGCCAGCCTCACGGAGCATCCGGATCAATGCCCGCTGGGTATTTCCGCGGACGATCGAATCATCAACAACAACGATCTTCTTGCCTTCGATGATCTCCCGTAATGGATTGAGCTT
>DAINZB010000086.1:0-3081 GCA_036749135.1 Candidatus Nanopelagicaceae bacterium
GATGCAATTCGCGATCAGATCCTTCATTTGGGAATCCTCATTGAAGACACACCACAAGGAACACGTTGGAGTATTCAATGACCCGTCCAGGACGCAAGCGCCGCGAGGCAGCAGCAGCACCAGCCAGGGCACCGCGCCGTGAAGATTCACGTCGCCCCGAATCACGTCGTGAAGCAAAGCCAACTGGTGATGCAGTAGCAGGTAAGAACTCGGTCGTTGAAGCGCTGCGCGCGAAGATTCCTGCAAAGGAGCTCTTGATTGCAGAGCGCACCGAAGTCGATGAGAAGATCGCTGAGTCTTTACGTCTTGCCAAGAATCAGAACTTAGCGGTGAAAGAAGTTCCACGAGCAACGATCGATGGTGTTACTGGCACAACAACTCACCAGGGCATCGCCCTCGTTATCAAGCCATTTAATTACACAGATTTTGATCAGATGCTCGCGAACTCCAAAAAAGAAGATGGCCCAGGGCTCATCATTGGAATGGACGGCGTTACTGATCCACATAATCTCGGTGCGATCGTTCGAAGTGCTGCTGCATTTGGCGCTGATGGAGTTGTTATCCCAGAACGTCGCAATGCATCGATGACTGGATCAGCATGGAAGGCATCAGCAGGCGCTGCCGCTCGTATGCCGATCTCGCAAGTGACCAATTTGGTTCGTTCGATTGAAGACGCGAAGAAAGCTGGCTACTTTGTTGTTGGTCTTGCTGCGGATGGCGATGAAGAGCTTCCTAACTTCTCACTCGCTGAAGAATCTGTCTATGTCATCGTTGGGTCAGAGGGAAAGGGCCTCTCACGGTTAGCTCGCGAGAAGTGCGATCTCGTTCTCTCGATTCCCATGAACTCTGAGGTCGAATCCCTCAATGCATCGGTTGCGACTGCAATCGTGATGCATTGGATCGCAGCGAAGCGGGCGAAGTAAGCCCATACCGCCCCTCGTTTCCGCACCGATTACCTGTTGTTCACTTTGATAGGGGAAACTACATCCATGTCCTACTCGATCTCTGAGAACCCCCGCGAACGTCTGATCGATCGTGAGCTCTCATGGCTCGCCTTCAACCAGCGCGTTCTCGAATTGGCTGAAGATGAATCAACACCACTCTTAGAGCGTTGCCGCTTCCTTGCGATCTTCTCATCGAATCTCGATGACTTCTACATGATTCGCGTTGCATCACTGAAGCGCAAACTCGAAGCCGGCATCATGAAGACAAATACCGCTGGCTACAACCCACGTGAATTAATGACTCAACTTTCTCAGAAGACGCAAGAGTTGCTTCAGCGTCAATCTCGTTGCTTCCACGAGTCAGTCCTGCCAGCGCTTGCCGGTTATGGAATTGAATTAACAAAGTGGGAGGCGCTCTCGCAGAGCGAGCAGGATTATGTCAATGGCATCTTCCACGCGAAGATCTTCCCAGTCCTCACCCCACTTGCCGTCGATCCATCGCACCCATTCCCATATATCTCTGGACTCTCACTTAACCTGGCAGTGGTGGTTGGCCAACAAGATTCAGAGACAGAACTCTTTGCGCGCGTAAAGGTGCCGTCAAACTTGCCACGCTTTATTGCAACAGAGAAGGGCGTTTCACGACGCTTCATCCCTCTTGAGCAAGTGATTATTGCAAATCTGCACGAGCTATTCCCGGGAATGGATATCAAGAGTTATTACACATTCCGTCTCACTCGCAACGCCGACCTTGCCCTTGAAGAGGAAGAGTCGGATGACCTCCTTGCCACGATGGAGCAAGAACTTCTTCGCCGTAAGTTTGGTCCACCAGTTCGCCTTGAAGTGAACCCAGATATCGATACCGAACTTCTTGGGACATTGATGGAAGAGCTCGATATTAAAGAGCAAGATATTTCACGTGTTCCAGAACCTCTCGATCTGACCGGGCTCCACCTCATTGCTGATATTGATCTACCGGATCTCAAGTTCCCTGGCTTCCAGAACCAGACACCGCCAGCACTGCGCGATATTGATTCTGAAGATTATGACGAGTTCTTCAATGCGATCCGCCGCAGCGAAGTTCTTCTCCACCACCCGTATGAGTCATTTACAGCGTCAGTTGTTCGCTTCCTTGAGAGCGCTGCTCGTGACCCACATGTCTTAGCGATTAAGCAGACTCTTTACCGCACATCAGGTGATTCACCGATTATGGCTGCGCTGATTGAGGCGGCAGAGGCTGGCAAGCAGGTCTTGGCAGTTGTGGAAATTCGTGCGCGATTCGATGAGCAGGCGAACGTTCGCTGGGCTCGTAAACTCGAAGATGCTGGCGTCCACGTCGTCTACGGACTTGTCGGTTTTAAGACCCACGCGAAACTCTCACTTGTCGTTCGCCAAGAGGCAACTGGTATTCGCCGTTACGTCCACGTTGGAACTGGTAACTACAATCCCAAGACTGCTCGCATGTATGAAGATTTTGGTCTGCTCTCATCAGATCCGCAGCTCGGTGATGACGTCAATAAACTTTTCAACCAGCTCTCGGGCTTTGCACCGCAGACATCTTTTGAACGTCTTCTTGTTGCACCACGTACGATTGCCACTGGGTTGATCGAGCGCATCGATCGAGAGATTGAGAACCACAAGGCTGGCAAGCCTTCTGGCATCCGCTTCAAACTTAACTCAGTTCTTGACGAGCAATTCATCGAAGCCTTCTATCGCGCTAGCCAAGCCGGCGTGAAGGTTGAACTTGTCGTACGAGGTATCTGCGCCATTCGCGCAGGAGTTCCTGGTCTATCAGAGAATGTAACCACGACTTCAGTCCTCGGACGATTCCTCGAGCACTCTCGTATCTTCCACTTTGTTAATGGCGGAGATGATGAACTCTGGATCGGTTCAGCAGATTTGATGGACCGTAACCTGCGCCGCCGAGTCGAGTCGCTCGTAAAGATCACCCAATCTGACCATAAGCGCCACTTGCTTCGCGCTATTGATGGCTACCTCTCAGAGCGCACATCGAGCTGGAAGATGAATAGTGACGGTACCTGGAAGCGCTACACAATCAGCCCTACCGGTGAGCACCTCCAAGATTTCCATCAAGCATCTATCGATTGGTATCGGGCCCGCGGTTGAACACAGTGAT
>DAINZB010000087.1:0-3069 GCA_036749135.1 Candidatus Nanopelagicaceae bacterium
CTATCAAATTTCACTTCGCGACCAGCATCGGTTGTGGCGCTCTTAATCTTCTTGGTATTTGCTGTTGATGAATCAAGGAGTTCGATGAGCCCTGATGCTGACTCTGCCGATTTTGACATCTTTGATGTTGGATCTTGGAGGTCATAGATCTTTGCACCAGCTTTGAGGATATAACCCTCTGGGACTTTAAAAATATCTTTGTAGGTAGAGTTAAAACGAATCGCCAGGTCGCGAGCGAGTTCAATATGTTGACGTTGATCTTCACCGACCGGAACATACTGTGGTTGGTAGAGCAAGATATCTGCAGCCATCAACATCGGATAAGTAAAGAGTCCGACAACGGTACGGTCGCTGCCACTCTTTGCTGACTTATCTTTGAACTGGGTCATACGTGATGCTTCACCAAAGCCAGTGAGACATTCCATGACCCAACCAAGTTGGTTATGGGCATGAACATGAGATTGAATAAAGAGCGTTGACTTCTCTGGGTCAATTCCAAGTGCAATCAACTGTGCCACTGATGCAAGCGTCGATTCACGGAGCTTGACTGGATCGACACCAGATGTCAGAGAGTGAAGGTCTACAACGCAGTAATAAGTATCGTGGGAATCTTGGAGTTCTACCCACTGGCGAACTGCACCCAAATAATTTCCAAGGTGAAAAGAGCCACTGGTTGGCTGGATACCGGAGAGTGCGCGTGCCTTACTCATGGGAGGTATCTTTCCATTCACTCCGCGAGATCAGTAATTGACCGGCGCGCTTACCTTCGACGGTCAGTACGGTCACCTTAATTCCAGGGATTTCCACGAGATCATGGGGCTCGGGAATGCGGCCTAATGAGTGCATCACGAAGCCACCCGCAGTCTCATAAGGGCCTTCTGGCAGAGCGATCTCGGTCTGTTCGTAGAGATCTTCGAGTGAGATCAAGGCATCGACCTCAAAGTCTCCGACCTTGGATTGCGCAGTGACCTCACCAATTACCGCGTCGTATTCATCGTGGATATCGCCGACGAAACATTCAACGAGATCTTCGAGAGTGACAATGCCATCGGTGCCACCGTACTCATCTAAGACAACTGCGATATGCGATCGCTTGCTACGCATCTCAGTGAGAGCAGGTAGAACACCCTTAGTTCCTGGCAGATAAACAATCGGACGCATATATTCGAGAATGCTCTTTGTGGAATCACTCTCCCCTAATTTGAGGAGATCTCGAATATGCAAGAAGCCAATAACTTCATCACTTGATCCGCGAGTTACTGGATAGCGTGAATGAGCAGTCTCAATCGCAAATTTCTTCGCTTCTGCAATAGTGAGAGCGACATCGAGAAAATCAACTTCGATACGAGGGACCATGATCTCGTGAAGTGAGAGGTCGCCGGCATTGAAGACATCTTCCAAAATATCGCGTTCTTCAACGGTGAGCGCATTGTGGCCAGTAACTAAATCGACGAGCTCAGATTCTGAGATCTGGCCGCGCACTTCTTCTGGCTTAATTCCAAAGAGTTTGACGATGGTATCTGTTGATTTGGATAACAACCAGATTGTCGGCGCAAAGATGCGAGCAATGCGATCAATAATAGGAGCGGCAGCGAGCGCAATCTGCTCGGTCCGATAGAGCGCTAATCGCTTCGGGACGAGCTCACCAAAGACGAGCGAGATGTACGCGATGATGGTGGTGAGGCCAACAAGAGAGAAGAAGGTCGCGAGGCCATGACTCATTCCCCATTTCTCTAATTGTGGAATAACGAAATCAGTTCCGATGCGATCCGCGCCAAGGGCAGCAGAGAGGAAGCCGCAGAAGGTCACACCAACTTGTGCAGCAGCGAGAAAGCGATTTGGATTCTTGGCGAGATCTGCGACTCGAGCACCGCGCTTACCGGTCGATTCGAGTTGGCGAATTTGAGATTCACGGAGCGAGATAAGTGCAATCTCAGCTGCTACGAAGATTCCAGCGAGAAGGATAAAGACCAGGACGAGCCCGATATCGAGCGAGAGTTGGCTACTACTGCCGGTTTCCATGACCCTTAAAGTATAAAGAAATTAGAGAGAGAAGCCAGCGGTGCGCTGGGTTGTGCGCGCTTCACGGAGTCGGCGCAGGCGCTTGACGAGCATTGGTTGAGCGAGGAGCGCATCATCTCGATCGATGAGATTGTTGAGGAGTTGGTAGTACGAAGGAGGGGTCAGGTCGAAGAGCTCCTTGATCGCAGATTCCTTCGCGCCGGCATAGCGCCACCATTGGCGTTCGAAATCCAAGATACGAACTTCGAGCTCGGTGAGGGCCTGCGCAGATGCAGCTTCCTCACTCTGTAGCGCCTGATTTTCCATGTGCCGATCTTATGGCGGAGGGCTGACTTTTTCGGTGATTTCGCGATCCGCCCGCCCTATTTACCAAGATTTCATGTGATCCATCCAACTTACCGGCTAGTTATCGACCGTATCGGTCTACGTTGGAATTGGTGATGAGCGCCAAATCAGTAGAATAAGCGACTTCACCACCAGAAAATTTCACGAACAAAAACGTTAAAAAGAGGATTATCTGATGTCTGCAACTGTTGGAAAGAGCAAGCCAAGGGTCGTCATTCTCGGAGCCGGTTTTGGTGGCCTCAACGCAGCTCGCGAACTCGGCAACTCAGCAGATGTAACCGTGGTCGATCGCCACAACTACCAGACCTTCCTTCCTCTTCTCTACCAGGTATCAACCGCATCACTGGCTGCAGACCACATCGCATATCCGATCCGCGGTGCGCTCCGTAAATCAGGCGCGAAGTTCCGCATGGGAACACCTATCTCTGTTGATCACAAGAACAAGACCGTCAAGCTTGATTCATCTGAAGTACTGCACTTCGACCACCTCATTGTTTCAATGGGTTCTGCTACAACTGACTTTGGTATCCCAGGCGTTGAAGAGTTCGCGCTTGGCATGAAGAGCATCCACGAAGCTCTCGCTATTCGTTCTGAGATCATGCGTCGCTTCGAAGATCTTGCTCGCTTCGAAGATGACACACGACTTTCCATCGTTGTTGTTGGTGGTGGACCAACCGGCGTTGAGATGGCTGGCTCACTAGC
>DAINZB010000088.1:0-2894 GCA_036749135.1 Candidatus Nanopelagicaceae bacterium
GACTTGGTCTCAGCGATTCATGAGCGCGGTGAGATTATGAGTGAAGAGTATTCAGAGTTCGGAACCACTATCCATGCCATGGTCGATGGCTCACTTGCCGAGAAGCTCGCTGCTCTGAAATAGGATCGTCTTATGGCTCAGTACATCACTCTCACACCTGAGAATTTTCAGGAGGCGGTTGAATCTGCAACGGCGGCACTCAACGATGGTGGAATTGCGGTGTTGGCGGCAGAACATGGATATATCTATGCCTGCAATGCCTTCGATCACGATGCCGTGAGTCGAATACATACCTTGCGTGGCGATCCGGCCTACACCGCCTGCCAAGTGATGGTTGGAAAATCTGAAGTCCTTGCTGGTCTATCAACTGATTTTGATGATGAGATGAGATTCCTTGCTGATTCATTCTGGCCAGGCTTACTCACACTTCATCTCATGCCGCACTATGGTCTCAATTGGGATCTTGGCGATGGTGGTGAACTCTCTGAATTTGCAGTTCGAGTACCGGGGAGCGAACTTCTCCGTGCAGTCGCAGAGTCGACCGGTCCACTCGCCATTGCAAGTGCTTCCATCGCCGGCCGTCCCGCCACTCGCGAGATCAACTTTGTCCCAGCGCTGGAATCATCGATCGCTATCTATGTCGATGAGGGCACCCTGCCAGAAGGGCCGGTCTCAACTGTGATTCGCCGGAAGATCCTTGGCGTGAGCGGTGGGTTGGAGATGACCCGAGAGGGAGCAATCTCACTCGAAAAATTGCAGGCAATCGTGCCGACCCTTATGGCACTAGGGGCGCAGGAGCCACCCGTCAACTAGTCTTACGCCATGACCGATACTTTCTATGGCCCAGATTTCAATCAGCTCTCAGCTCAGGATCCTGACATAGCTGCGCTTCTTCTCTCCGAGTTAGAGCGCCAACGCAACGGACTTCAGTTGATCGCTTCCGAGAACTTCACCTCATCGGCAGTTCTGGCGACCTTAGGTTCAACGCTCTCTAATAAGTATGCCGAGGGTTATCCAGGAAAGCGTTACTACGGTGGTTGTGAAGAGGTCGATAAGGTCGAGACGATCGGCATCGAGCGCGCTAAGTCTCTCTTCGGTGCAGAGCATGCAAATCTCCAGCCGCACTCTGGTGCAAGTGCCAACGTTGCCGTCTATAAGGCATTTACCAATCCAGGAGATACCGTCCTTGCGATGTCACTTCCACATGGTGGCCACCTCACACATGGATCAAAGGTCAACTTCTCGGGTAAGTGGTACAACATCGTTTCGTATGGCGTTCGCCAAGATAATGAATTGATCGATTACGACGAGCTTCGCGATCTCGCTATCGCTAATAAGCCAAAGATGATCTGTTCCGGTGCGACTGCCTACCCAAGTTTGATCGACTTTGAAAAGGTTCGCGCGATCTGCGATGAAGTTGGCGCAATCATGTGGGTCGATGCAGCTCACTTCATTGGTCTCGTTGCGGGTAAGGCGATCCCATCACCAGTTCCTTATGCCGATGTTGTCTCCTTTACAACCCACAAGGTTCTCCGTGGGCCACGCGGTGGCATGATTCTTAGCAAGGCAGAGCATGCAGCAGCACTCGATAAGGCTGTCTTCCCGGGCATGCAGGGTGGCCCAATCATGAGCGCTGTTGCCGGCAAAGCAGTTGCCCTCAAGGAGTGCGCAACACCTGCCTATCAAGAGTATGCAAAGAACGTCATTACTAATGCGAAGGCGCTCGCTGCTGGACTTGAAGCTGAAGGTATGCGCGCCGTTTCAGGTGGAACTCAAACCCACCTCGCACTCATCGATGTTCGCAGTACTGGCGTTACTGGCAAGGTCGCTGATGAGCGCTGTGGTCTCTCAGGAATTACATTAAATAAGAATGCGATTCCTTACGATCCAGAGACTCCTGCAGTCACCAGCGGAATTCGCGTTGGAACTCCTTCAACAACAACCCAAGGCATGGGTGTTCCGCAGATGAAGGAGATCGCATCTCTCATCGCACGCGCTATCAAGGATGGTGGCGATGAGGCGAAGGCAGCTGCAATCCGATCTGATGTTCATGCTCTAACTTCGCAATTCCCTGTCTATCCTCGCTAACCAATGCGCGAATACCTTTTAACGGCACTCATCGCAGCGACGATGACCTTCTTGTTGACCCCGCTCGTCAGGGCGTGGGCGATGAAGTCAGGTGCCTACATCGGAATTCGCGATCGAGATATGCATACCAACGTCACACCGCGTTGGGGTGGAGTAGCGATGTGGGGAGCGATGTCACTGACATTTCTCATCGTCAATCACCTACCGCTCGTTGGAAAATCTTTTGGTCGAGAGGCGCAAGGGATCTTTCTCGCCGGCACCTTCATTATGGTGCTGGGAATGCTCGATGATCGCTTTGATTTAGATTCCATCACGAAGTTTGCTGGCCAGGCCCTTGCCGCTGGAATTCTCTTGTTACACGGCGTCCAAATTCTCTGGTTGCCAATAAATGGCATTCTGACGCTTCCGGCAAATATCGGCCAGCTGCTTACCGTGCTCTTCGTGATGACCGTGATCAACGCGGTGAACTTCATCGATGGCCTTGATGGGCTTGCGACCGGTGTGGTGGCTATCTGCGCCAGCGCCTTCTTTATCTTCTCCTATGTCCTTGCAGTAGTGAATGGCTTTAATCGCGCCGGTGCACCTTCACTTATTACTGCGGTAGTTATCGGAATGTGCTTGGGGTTCCTGCCTCACAACTTCCATCCAGCAAAGATCTTTATGGGCGACTCTGGCGCCATGTTGCTGGGCCTTCTCCTTGCCGCTTCGGCTATCACGCTGACAGGCCAGATCGATGTCAATGCCATCTCTGATTCAAGTTCTCGCTCAGCACTACTTCCACTGCTCTTACCATTTACGATTCTTGC
>DAINZB010000089.1:0-1691 GCA_036749135.1 Candidatus Nanopelagicaceae bacterium
CATCTGGCAAGGATCTCTCATGGTTTGATCAAGAGAAGAATGAACGTTGGGTTCCTTACGTTATTGAGCCTGCAGCAGGTGTAGATCGCTGCACATTGACCTTCATGATGGATGCCTTCACTGAAGATGAAGCGCCAAATTCAAAGGGCGAGATGGAGAAGCGTGCTGTGATGAAGCTTGATCATCGTCTTGCTCCAATTAAGGCCGCCGTTCTTCCGCTTTCACGTAATGCTGATCTATCGCCTAAGGCGCGCGATCTGGCAGCGCAGTTACGCCAAAACTGGAACGTTGATTTCGATGATGCCGGTGCTATCGGTCGCCGCTATCGCCGCCAGGATGAGATCGGTACGCCTTATTGCATCACGATCGACTTTGAGACGCTCGAAGATAATGCGGTCACAATTCGAGATCGTGACACAATGGCACAGGAGCGAATCGGAATCGACAATGTTCAGGCGTGGCTCGCACCGCGCTTGCTCGGGTGCTAACTCAATCTGCACCACTTCGCTTACCCATCGCAAATGGGGGATTTGCAAATAACGAGGTGGTGTTAGAAACACCAGTCGTGCTTGCCCCTATGGCGGGAATTACCAACTCTGCCTTTAGAACGCTCTGTCGTGAACAAGGCGCCGGTCTCTTTGTTTCCGAGATGGTGACTGCGCGTGCGCTGATCGAGCGACACCCAGAGACGTTGCGACTCATTACCCCAGGTAAAGGTGAGTCTCCTCGATCAGTCCAGCTCTATGCGGTTGATCCCAACGTCGTCGGTAAAGCAATCACTATGTTGATGGAAGAGAACTTGGCCGATCACATTGATCTCAACTTTGGTTGCCCGGTGCCAAAGGTGACTCGTCGCGGTGGGGGAGCAGCGCTTCCTTACAAGCGTCGACTCTTTGAAAATATTGTTCAAGCATCTGTGGATGCCGCCAAGCCTTATGGTGTGCCAGTCACAGTGAAGATGCGCGTAGGAATTGATAGCGATCATCACACCTATTTAGATGCGGCGATGGCGGCAGCTCGAGCAGGAGTCGCGTGGGTTGCATTACATGCGCGCACTGCTGAGCAGATGTATGACGGTGAGGCAGATTGGTCGAAGATCGCCACTCTGGTTGAACACTTAAAACCCACGGGAGTTCCAGTCTTGGGTAATGGTGATATCTGGACCGGTGATGACGGCGCCCGCATGATGGCAGAGACTGGTTGCGCCGGCGTCGTTGTAGGACGTGGCTGCCTCGGTCGACCATGGTTATTTGCTGATCTTGTCCGTGCGATGAATGGTGACTCCACTAAATCTGAGCCAACGCTCTTTGAAGTACGCGATGTGATGATTCGTCATGGACACCTGCTCGTAGAGTTCTTTGAAGCTGAAGGTCGCGCGATGCGAGATCTTCGTAAACATATGGCCTGGTATCTCAAGGGCTTTACTGTTCCTCGCGAGATTCGTGCTTCACTCGGAATGGTGGCATCGCTGGGAGAGTTGGAATATCTCCTTGGTCAACTCGATGATCAGCCATATCCAACTCAAGTGTCAGAGGGACCACGTGGCCGAAAGTCGCATGGCCGCACACCAACACTTCCTGATGGTTGGTTAAATGATCCAGATGAGATTCCGGCGATCACGATTGATGATTCGGTCTCGGGCGGATGATCTTCCTCTTTCGAATTATCCGCAGGCTCTTCACCTTTCTCCT